>NZ_JBKJPP010000163.1:0-25395 GCF_046595215.1 Lapillicoccus sp.
GACCGGGTGTTCGAATACGCGGTCCCTCCGGAGATGGCGGGGACGGTCGGGCCCGGTGCCAGGGTGCGGGTCCGCTTCGCGGGGCGTGACCTCGACGGGTTCGTCGTCGAGCTGCGGGACCGGCCCACGCACGGCGGGCGGCTGGCCCCGCTGAGCCGGGTCGTCAGCCCTGAGCCGGTGCTCACGCCGGAGACCCTCGGTCTGTGTCGAGCCGTCGCGGACCGGTATGCCGGGGTGCTGGGTGACGTCCTGCGGCTCGCCGTCCCCAAGCGGCACGCCGCCGCGGAGAGGGCCCTGGCAGGCGAGGCCACGCCAGCGCAGGTGGCGGTCCCCGAGCCCGGCCCGTGGACGGCATACCCCGCAGGGCCGTCCTTCCTGCGTCGGCTGAGCGCCGGTGGGGCGCCGTCCGCGTCGTGGCTGGCCCTGCCGGGGCAGCCGCCCGAGCTCGACTGGCCGCGAGCGCTCGCCGTCGCCGCGGGCACCGCACTCGCGGCGGGACGTGGCGCATTGCTCGTCGTGCCGGACCATCGCGACGTCGAGCGCGTGGACGCCGAGCTGGGCACCCTGCTGGGGAAGGGACAGCACGTGCGGCTGAGCGCCGACCAGGGTCCGCAGGCCCGCTACACGGCTTGGCTCAAGGTGCTGCGGGGTCACGTGCGGTGCGTCGTCGGGACGCGGGCAGCGATGTTCGCGCCGGTGCACGACCTCGGCCTCGTCGTCTGGTGGGACGACGGGGACGACCTGCTCACCGAGCCGAGGGCGCCGTACCCGCACGTGCGGGAGGTGCTGTCGTTGCGGGCGGCGCGGTCCGGGGCCGCCCTGCTCGGTGGCGGCTTCAGCCGCAGCGTCGAGGTCCAGCTCGCGGTCCGCGACCGGGTCCTCGCGCCGGTGCAGGCGACACCAGCCGCCGTGCGTCAGGCCGCGCCCCGGGTCGTGGTGGCGGGCGACGACCTGCAGGTCGAGCGCGACGGCGCGGCCGCGCGCGCCCACCTCCCCTCGCTCGCGTGGCGCACCGCCGGGAAGGCCCTCGAGGACGGACCGGTCCTTGTGCAGGTGCCCCGCCGCGGCTACCTGCCGTCCCTGTCGTGTCAGGAGTGCCGTGAGCCGGCGAGGTGCCCGCGATGCCACGGCCCGATGGGGCTGGCGGGCTCCGGAGCCGCACCGACGTGCCGGTGGTGCGGCGCGACCTACGGACCAGACGGTTTCACCTGTCCCGTGTGTGACGCCCGCGTCCTGCGCTCGGGGGTGGTCGGTGCCCGGCGGACGGCCGAGGAGCTCGGCCGCGCCTTCCCCGGCGTGCCGGTCCGCACCTCCGGATCGGGAGAGGTGCTCGGGCGGGTCGGCAGCGAGCCGGCCCTCGTCATCGCCACCCCGGGTGCGGAGCCGGTGGCCGACGGGGGGTATGCCGCGACCCTCCTGCTGGACGCCTGGGCGCTGCTCGACCGACCGGCCCTCGACGCCTCCGTCGAGGCGCTGCGGCGATGGCTCGGGGCCGCGGCCCTGACGCGTGGCGCAGCCTCCGGGGGGGTGGTGGTCCTCGCGGGTGCGCCGACGCACACGACGCTGCCGGCCGTCGAGGCGCTGGTGCGGTGGGACCCGGCGTGGCTGGCCGAGCGAGAGCTGAGCGAGCGGGCCGAGCTGTCCCTGCCGCCGGTGGTCGCCATGGCTCAGGTGATCGGCCCGCGACCCGCAGTCAAACAGGCCCTGGCCCACGGGGAGGTCGACCCCGGCATCGAACGGCTCGGGCCGTTGCCCTTTCGCGCCGCCCGCTCGGGCGCGGGGTCGCGTCGCGGTGCTGGTGCCGCCGGGCCTGATGGCGATCGGGCCGATGAGTCGCTCGTCCAGGTGCTGCTGCGCGCCCCCCTTGATCGCGGACCGCAGCTCGCGGCGTCCTTGGCGGCGATGCGGGCCGGTCGCAGCGCCCGCAAGGAGAAGGACAGCGTCGCCGTGCGGATGGACCCGGTTGACGGTGGCGTCTGATGGTGGTCCGCTTCGTCGCCCAGACGCACGCCACCGCCGTTGAGCATCAGACCGGGTTCACCGCGGGTGGACGCCGGGATGCTGTCGCCGACCGGCCGCAGGCAGGCTCGGCAGCGGGGAGAACGACGTCGGGACGCGTCGGCCACGTATGGGTCTCGGACCTCGCCGGAGCCGTCGAGACCGCCACGATCGCGTTCGCCGGTCTCGCCGGTCTCGCCGATCCCGCTGACCGGCGCGGCGAGCCGGGCGGTTGCCGCAAGACCGTGAGCCGGTGGCTGAGCGCTGCTGAGGCCGAGCGGCGCTGCATGATCGCCAACGCCTGTGGGGAACTCCAGGTGGGCGACGGCGATCTGCAGGTGGAGAAGCCAACCCGAGGATACCTTGGGCATGCTCCAAAGAACTGAGACGTCGGGCGTCACCTCGACCCAAGGGAAATTCGATGGACCGGTTGATTCGCCGCTGCGTGACCACCGCACTGGTGGTGGCCGTGTTTGTCGTGTGGGTGCTGCTGATGAACGCCTGCGCTAAAGGTTTGTCCATCGAGCCGACCGAGCACGCCCTCGCTGTCCCGGCTGCCGTTGTGCCGCGTGGCATCCTGCTCTCGCTGCTGCTGCTCGTTGCTGTGGCTGGCTCGGCTTGGTGGACGCATTGGAGGCCCCTTCTCGTGCTCGGGCTTCCGGGTGTGGTGACGGGTGCGTGTCTCGTTTTCGTGGCGGTGCCGAACTCGGCCGGCACGGCGTTCGTCTTCGGACTGATCTCCAGCATCATCTCGCTGATGGTGCTCGCCGCCCTGGCGGTGCACGCCAGCGTCGACCAGGTTTCCCGGAAGCGAGATGAGACTTCGCGGACGCTGCCCGGCCAGCGACCCCACACCGTCTAGCCGAATCAACTGTCAGCGCGCTGCGGAACGGTTCGATGACGCTCGCATGCTCAGCCCCGGTGACGTTTTCGGCCAGCGGTTCAGCCACGAACTCGCCCCTCTGCGCAGGTCGCGCCTCGGAGGGTGGCGGCGGTGACAACACCAGCCCCAGTCTCAACCGTGACCAGCCACTGTCGTGCCGGCCGTTGACGGCTCAGTCATCGGGTGCGACCCGGCCTCGGGTCGCCTTGGTCTGGCCGCGCTGGTGCTTGGTCTCGAGCCGCCGCGCGTGAGAGCCCCGGGTCGGCTTCGTCGCCCGTCGCGGTGGGGGTGGCGGGGCCACGGCGTCGCGCAGGAGCTGCACGAGGCGGAGCCTGGCGGCGATGCGGTTCTGGCGCTGCGAGCGGTGCTCCGAGGCGACGAGGACGAGCTGGTCGCCGACGAACCGGCCGGCCAGCGCGCGCAGCACTCGGTCCCGGGCGGTGGGGGACAGTGCCGCGAGCGCCGTCGACGTTGCGGGCCGGAAGACCAGCTCGACGCGGCTGTCGGTGGTGTTGACCCCCTGGCCTCCCGGGCCGGACGCACGGGAGAACCGTTCGAGCAACTCACCGGCGGGGATGACCATGCCCTCCCGGAGCCCCGGGCCCGCAGGGACGATGAGGTCGCTCCCGGGCTGGGGGTTCGACGAGGTGAGGGGGGACATGGTGGGAGAATACCGGCGCCAGGCATCTCGCCGACGGGTGCTCGACAGGGGTGGTGACAGGTCGGCGTACATCCTTGGTGCGGCCAGACCTGACGCACCACCCGAGGGCGGGCAGTGTCTCAGAGGTGACGAGAGCGTGCACCGAGAGTCACCTAGACTGGCGTGCCACCCTGCCGTCGTCGTGCTGAGGACCCATCCCATGTCGATCAAGGACATCCGCCTCTTCGGAGACCCGCTCCTGCTCACCCCTGCCCTCGACGTCACGGACTTCGACCGGGAGCTGCACCAGCTCGTCGCGGACCTCACCGAGACGATGATGGACGCTCCGGGTGCCGGCCTGGCCGCTCCGCAGATCGGTGTCGGTCTGCGCGTCTTCACCTACCACGTCGACGGCGAGCTCGGGCACCTGATCAACCCGAGCCTCGACCTCTCGTCGGACCTCCAGGACGGCCCAGAGGGGTGCCTGTCCTTCCCCGGGATGTCCTACGACGTCCCCCGGGCGCTGCGCGTCGTGGCCAAGGGGCAGGACATGCACGGGGAGCCCGTGATGCTCGAGGGCTCCGAGATCCTCGCCCGCTGCATCCAGCACGAGACGGACCACCTCGACGGCATCCTCTTCGTCGATCGCATGGACGTCGAGCAGCGCAAGCTCGCGATGAAGGCGATCCGGGAGGCGGAGTGGGCCGGCGGCGCCGCGCCCACCGTCCGGATCAGCCCCCACGCGACCTTCGGACGGTCCACCTAGTGCGGCTCGTCCTCGCGGGGACCCCGGCCGTGGCCATCCCCAGCCTCGATGCGCTGGCCTCGTCATCGCACGACGTCGTGGCCGTCGTCACCCGCCCGGACGCACCGGCCGGTCGTGGGCGCTCCCTCGTGGCGTCGCCCGTGCGGGGGCGGGCGGAGGAGCTCGGCATCCCGGTCCTCACCCCGACGAGCCCCAAGGACAACGGCTTTCAGCGACAGCTGCGGGACCTGGCGCCTGACGTGTGCCCGGTCGTGGCCTACGGCGCCCTGATCCCGGGGGCCGCCCTGGACATCCCCGTCCACGGCTGGGTCAACCTGCACTTCTCCTTGCTGCCGGCCTGGCGTGGGGCTGCTCCGGTGCAGCGCGCGATCATGGCCGGTGACGAGGTCACCGGCGCGAGCACCTTCCTCATCGAGGAGGGCCTCGACACCGGCCCGGTGTTCGGGATCATGACCGAGACGATCAGAGCGGCCGACACCAGTGGAGAGCTGCTGTCGCGTCTTGGCAAGGGCGGTGCGGGGCTGCTCCTCGCGACGCTGGACGGCATCGAGTCCGGCGACCTCGTCGCCAAACCGCAGCCGGCAGAAGGCATCTCGGTGGCGCCCAAGCTCGGTGTCGACGACGCCCGGATCGACTGGACCCGGCCGGCGGGTGCCGTCGACCGGCTGGTGCGCGGGTGCACGCCGGCTCCGGGGGCCTGGACCACGTTCCGCGGCGAGCGGCTCAAGGTCAACCCCGTCGCGCCCGTGGGGCCGGCCGACCTCCCGACAGAGCTCCCGGCCGAGGTGCTGCCCGACTCCTCCTTGGCGTCCGGCCAGCTCCTCGTGACGAAGAAGGCCGTGTTCGTCGGCACCGGCTCGCGGCCGGTCCGGCTCGGGACGGTGCAGCCGCACGGAAAGAAGCCCATGGCTGCTGCCGACTGGGCACGCGGCGTCCGCATCGAGACAGCGGAACGGTTCACGAATGGCTGACCAGGCCGGCAGGCGACGACGACCCCCGCCGAGGTCGGTGCAGCGGCCAGCCGAGCGGGCGAGGCGGACAGACCCGGCGAGGCTCGCGGCCTACACCGTCATGCGCGCCGTGGCGGAGGGCGCCTATGCCAACCTCGAGCTGCCAAAGGAGCTGCGCGACAAGGGGATCGACGGTCGGGACGCCGGGTTCACCACGGAGCTGGTCTACGGCGCCACGCGGATGCACGGGTTCTACGACAAGGTGATTGCCAGCGCGGCAGCGCGCGATGTCGCCTCCATCGACGACAACGTCCTCGACACGCTGCGCCTCGGCGCGCACCAGGTGCTCGGGATGCGGGTGGCCACCCATGCGGCGGTCGACGAGACCGTCGCCCTCGCCCGACAGGTCAACGGCGTCGGGGCGTCGGGGTTCGTCAACGCCGTCATGCGACGGATCTCCGAGCGGGGACGCGACGAGTGGCTGGCCGTCGTCGCTCCGGAGGGCATGGACGCGTTCGCGGGGGCAGCGATCCGGACGAGTCACCCCGAGTGGATCGTCCGCGCGATGCGGGCCGCGCTGATCGGGCACGGCGCGGCGACCGCGCAGACCGTGGGCACCGAGCTCGATGCCCTGCTCGCGAGCGACAACGCCCCCGCGAAGGTGACCCTCGTCGCGCGCCCCGGGCTGGCGACGGTCGAGGAGCTGCTCGGCGACGGGGTCGAGCCCGCGCTGCTGGCCCGCACCGCGGCCGTCCTCGACCAGGGCGACCCGGGAGCCTTCCGAGCCGTGCGCGAAGGACGGGCCGCCGTCCAGGACGAGGGATCGCAGCTTGTCGCCCTGGCCCTCGGCGCAGCCGCGGTGGGGGACAAGGGCGAGGTTGCAGCCCCGGGAGGGGTCGCAGAGGCTGGCGTTGGTGGGGGCGGGCAGGCTGAACGGTGGCTCGACCTGTGCGCGGGTCCGGGTGGCAAGGCCGGCATCCTCGCGGGTCTCGCCCTCGAGAGCGGCGCGTCCCTTGTGGCCAACGAGGTGAGCACCCACCGCACCGAGCTCATCCGCAGGACCCTGGCCCCGGCCGTCGCCAAAGGCGCCCGGGGGCAAGTGGTGGTGCGGACCGGCGACGGCCGGGAGATCGGCCAGGACGAGCCAGGCGCCTACGACCGGGTGCTCATCGACGTGCCGTGCACGGGCCTCGGCGCGCTCCGCCGCCGCCCGGAGGCGCGCTGGCGCAGGTCCCAGTCCGACGTCGCCGGCCTCGCAACGCTCCAACGAGACCTCCTCGCGAGCGGAATCGACGCCACCCGCAGCGGTGGGGTCATCGGCTACGCGACGTGCAGCCCTCACCTCGCCGAGACCCGGTTCGTCGTCTCCGACGTCATGAAAAAGCGCGACGACGTCGACCTCGTTGACGCCCGGGGCCTGTTCGTGGACGTCGAGGGCCGCCAGATCCCCGGCCTGGGCGAGGGACCGTTCGTCCAGCTGTGGCCGCACCGGCACGGCACCGACGGGATGTTCTTCGCCCTACTCCGCAAGCGCTGACTAGGCTCTCGCCGTGCAGATCTCCCCGAGCATCCTGTCCGCCGACTTCGCCAACCTCGAGGCCGAGCTGGGGGCCATCCGCAACGCCGACTGGGCGCATGTGGACGTCATGGACAACCACTTCGTCCCCAACCTCACCCTGGGACTGCCGGTCGTCGAGGCGCTCCTGCGGGTCAGCCCCATCCCCATCGACTGCCACCTGATGATCGACGACCCCGACGAGTGGGCGCCGGCCTACGCCGAGGCGGGAGCGCAGTCGGTGACCTTCCACATCGAGGCGGCCGCCAACCCCCGCGGACTCGCCCGCACGATCCGCTCCGCCGGTGCCCGGGCGGGGATGGCCCTCAAGCCGCGGACCCCCTGGGCGCCCTACGAGGGTCTCCTGCCAGATCTCGACATGGTGCTCGTGATGACTGTCGAGCCCGGTTTCGGTGGCCAGTCGTTCATGGCCGGCCTGCTGGCGAAGGTCCGTGCCGTCCGCGAGTCGGCGCGGCGCCGCGGCGGCGAGGTCTGGGTCCAGGTCGACGGCGGCGTCAGCGCAGCGAACATCGAGCAGTGTGCCGAGGCCGGGGCGGACGTCTTCGTCGCCGGCTCGGCGGTCTACGGGGCCGACGACGCCGCCGCGGCCATCGACGAGCTGCGCGAGCTCGCCACCCGCCACGCTCACCGCACCCCGGGGGTCCCCGGCAACGCCTGGTGACCACCACGTGGGCACCGTGTGTGTCTCACGCGGTCTGCGGTGTCATACTCATCAGACGTGCTCCGGGGTCGGTGTAACTCCGAACCGGCGGTGACAGTCCGCGACCCGGCCGCAGCCAGCGGCCGGTTGACTTGGTGAAACCCCAGGACCGACGGTGAAAGTCCGGATGGAAGGCAGCACGTGCCAGGCCCCCTCAAGGGCCTCGCCGACGATCGTGTCGGTGGTGTGGTTCGGCGTATGCCGGGCGCTTCCCGTCCCGGGAAGGGCTCTGCGGTATGCCGTCTCGTCACCTCCCGACCCGGCACCCGTCATCCCGGAGCTCGCCGACCAGGCTCGAGCGGAGGGACGAGGGCATGCAGCAGGAGATCACCGAGCGCGATCTCGCGCCGATGCACGCTGCCCTGCGGCTCGCCGCCCGCGGTCCCCTGGCCGATCCGAACCCGCGCGTGGGTGCGGTCATCGTCGATACCGCGGGAGACACCGTCGGTGCTGGCTTCCACGAGGGCGCCGGCACCCCTCACGCCGAGGCGCTGGCCCTCGCGCAGGCGGGCGACGAGGCCGCCGGAGCCACGGCATACGTCACGCTCGAGCCGTGCTCGCACACGGGGCGCACCGGGCCCTGCGTCGCGGCGCTGGTCGCCGCTGGCGTCACCCGAGTGGTCTACGCCCAGGCCGACCCCAACCCCGAGGCCGGCGGCGGCGCACGCGAGCTGCGGGCGGCGGGGGTGACGGTGCTCGGCGGGGTGCTGGCGGCCGAGGCCGAGGCGCTCAACGAGTCCTGGACCTTCGCCTTCCGACACGGCCGGCCGATGGTCACCTGGAAGCTGGCCACCACCCTGGACGGGCGTTCGGCGGCCGCCGACGGGACCAGCCAGTGGATCACCGGCGCCGAGAGCCGCGCCGACGTCCACGACCTCCGAGCACGCTGTGACGCCATCCTGGTCGGGACGGGGACCGCCCTCGCCGACGACCCGTCGCTCACCGTGCGCCACCCCGACGGCTCGCTGCGCGCCGGCCAGCCCCTGCGGGTCGTCGTCGGAGAGCGTCCGCTGCCGATGGGCGCGCGCGTCCTCGACGCCAGCGCCCCAACCGTTCACCTGAGGACCCGAGACCCGCTGGCGGTGCTGGAAACGTTGTGGCGCAAGGACATCCGTCACGTCCTGATCGAGGGTGGCCCCACCATCGCGGCAGCCTTCCTGCGAGCCGGCCTGGTCGACGAGGTCGTTGCCTACGTCGCGGCGGCGTTCCTCGGGGCCGGACTCTCCAGCGTCGGGGACCTCGGGGTCGCCACCATCGACGACATCCTCCGCCTCGACGTCCGGGACCTGACGAGCGTCGGGTCCGACCTGCGCCTGCGCGCGACCCTGCGGTCCGTGCCCGACGCCGCCACCGCCTTCACCACCGAGGAGACCACCTGATGTTCACCGGCATCGTCGAGGAGCTCGGCTCGGTCGTCGGCCTCGAGCACGGCCCCGAGTCGGCGGTCCTGCGGCTGCGCGGACCCCTCGTCGTCAGCGACGCGACCCACGGGTCCTCCATCTGCGTCAACGGCGTGTGTCTCACGGTCGTCGACCACGACGCGGAGACCTTCAGCGTCGACGTCATGGCCGAGACCCTGAGCCGCAGCAGCCTCGGAGAGCTCCACGAGGGGGACCGGGTCAACCTGGAGCGGGCCATGGCCGCCTCGAGCCGGTTCGGTGGCCACATCGTCCAGGGTCACGTCGACGGGACGGCCCGTATCGTCGGCAGGACCCCGGGGGACCGGTGGGAGGTCGTCGAGCTGTCGTTGCCCGACCAGCTCGCCCGCTACGTCGTCGAGAAGGGCTCCATCACCGTCGACGGCGTCTCGTTGACCGTGTCGGCCGTCCACGCCGCCACCTTCGAGGTCTCGCTCATCCCCACGACACTCGCCCTGACGACTCTGGGCCACCGGGGCGTCGGGGACCTCGTGAACCTGGAGGTCGACGTCCTCGCGAAGTACGTCGAGAGACTGCTCGGCGCCAAAGAACCCGCCCCCGCCCCCGCCCTTCCGGGTGGAGGTATATCCGAGCCCTCTAGCGCTCGGATATACCTCCACCGGGAAGTGGATGACACCGAGGAGTCCCCCGCATGAACTGGCTCGAGCGACTCTTCGAGGCCCAGCTGACGATCGCCGGTCACGCGATCTACTGGCGCGAGATCGTCGGAAACCTCTTCGGGTTCGCCTCCGCGATCGGTGGCCTCCGACGCCGGGTGTGGGCCTGGCCGGTGGGGATCATCGGCAACGCGCTGCTGTTCACGGTGTTCTTCGGGGTGGCCTTCGCCAGCTCGCAGCAGCCGCTCTTCGGGCAGGCGGCCCGGCAGGTGTTCTTCATCGGCACGAGCATCTACGGCTGGTACCGCTGGAGCCAGATCCGGGCGCTCAACCACCACGATGGCCACCAGCCGGCGATCACCCCGCGCTGGGCCACGAGCCGCGAGCGGATGGGCTACGTCGGCTTCTGGGTCGCGGGTCTCGTCATGGCCCAGTGGGTCTTTGCGGCCGTGGGCGCCGGCTTCCCGGCGCCGCGCTGGTACTTCTGGTGCGACGCGTGGATCTTCGTCGGCTCGATCGTCGCGACCTATGCGATGGCCCGCGGCTGGAACGACTTTTGGCTGGCCTGGATCGCCGTCGACATCGTCGGGGTCCCGCTGCTGTGGCACTCCGGTTACTACCCGTCGGCGATCCTCTACATCGTCTACGCGGGCCTGGTGATCTACGGCTTCACCGTCTGGCTCAAGGCCTCCCGCACCGAACAGCCCGACCGCGAGCCGGAGTCGGTGACGGCGGCATGACCACCCCCGTGGCCCCCCTGGCCCCCGAGTCGCCGCGCTTCGACACCGTCGAGGACGCGCTGACGGCCCTGCGCGCCGGCCGGCCCGTCCTCGTCCTCGACGCGGCCGACCGGGAGAACGAGGGCGACGTCGTCCTCGCCGCACAGAGCCTGACCGACGCGTGGATGGCCTGGACGATCCGACACACCTCGGGCTACGTCTGTGCCCCCATGCCGGCCGGCCTGGCCGACCGCCTCGAGCTGCCGCTCATGGTGGCGACCAACCGCGACCCGTTGCGCACGGCATACACCGTCGCGGTCGACGCGGCAGTGGGCGTCACGACGGGGATCAGCGCCGCCGACCGGGCCCACACGATCCGGTTGCTCGCCGACCGGGCCTGCACCCCGGACGACCTCGTGCGCCCGGGCCACGTGCTGCCGCTGCGCGCCCGGGACGGCGGCGTGCTCGAGCGCCCGGGTCACACCGAGGCGGCCGTCGACCTGTGCCGGCTGGCCGGCCTCGAGCCGGTCGGGGCCATCGCCGAGCTCGTCCACGACGACGGCACGATGATGCGCCGCGACGCGGTACTGGACCTCGGCCGCGAGCACGGGTTGCCCGTCATCACCATCGAGGCCCTCGTCACGTGGCGGCAGGTCCATGACCGGGTCGAACGGCTCACCGAGACCCGGATCCCCACGCGGCACGGCACGTTCGACGCCATCGGCTATCGGGACCTCGTCACCGGCACCGAGCACATCGCGCTGGTCAACCCACGCCGCGCGGACCCCGGCCCGGTCCTCGTGCGGCTGCACTCCGAGTGCCTCACGGGCGACGCCTTCGGCTCCCTGCGTTGTGACTGCGGACCCCAGCTGGACCGGTCCCTCGCCCGGGTCGCGGCCGAGGGCGGCGCCGTCGTCTACCTGCGCGGCCACGAGGGCCGCGGGGTGGGGCTGGTCAACAAGCTCCGCGCCTATGCATTGCAGGACAACGGGATCGACACCGTCGACGCGCAGCTCGAGCTCGGTCTGCCCGTCGACGCCCGGGACTATGCCACCGGTGCGGCGATCATCGCCGACCTCGGCCTGGGCAGCATCCGGCTCCTCACCAACAACCCCCGCAAGGTCGAGGCGATGCGCACCCTCGGCATCGCCGTCGACTCCGTCGAGGGGCTGACCGTGGCCCCGCAGCGGGACAACGCCGCCTACCTGCGGACGAAGCGCGACCGGCTCGGCCACGACCTCATCCTCGACGAGACCCGCACGGACGAGTCCGCGTGAGCGGCGCCGGCGCCCCGACGCTCGCCGTCGACGGGCGGGGTCTGCGGGTGGCGGTCGTCGCTGCCTCGTGGCACCCGGTCGTCATGGACGGGCTCGTCGACGGGGCGCGGCGCGCCCTGGCCGAGGCGCACGTCGACGCCGTCGACGTGGTGAGGGTGCCGGGAGCGTTCGAGCTGACCGTCGCGTGCGCGCGGCTCGCCCCGGCATACGACGCGCTCGTGGCTCTGGGCGTCGTCATCCGTGGCGGGACACCGCACTTCGACTACGTCTGCTCGGCCGCCACCCTCGGCCTCACCGAGGTCAGCGCCCGCACCGGCGTCCCGGTGGGCTTCGGCGTGCTCACCTGCGACGACGACGCCCAGGCCCTCGACCGCGCCGGCCTGCCTGGCTCGGCCGAGGACAAGGGCCACGAGGCGGCCACCGCGGCCGTCGCGACGGCCGTCACCCTGCGCGACCACGTGCCCGCGCCCCGGACGGGCGAGGGAACACCGGCCGACGCCCCGTAGTGTTGAGCCTCGTGAAGAGCTTCGAGCAGCTGTATGCCGAGCTGGCCGACAAGGCGGCGACCCGACCGGAGGGTTCCGGGACCGTCGCCGCCCTCGACGCCGGCGTCCACACGATCGGCAAGAAGATCGTCGAGGAGGCCGCCGAGGTCTGGATGGCCGCCGAGTACGAGGGCAACGACCGGACCGCGGAGGAGATCAGCCAGCTGATCTACCACCTCCAGGTGCTCATGCATGCCAAGGGACTGACGCTCGCCGATGTCTACGCCCACCTGTAAGCACCACCTGTAAGCACCACCCGAAGGCCCACCATGCTGCGCATTGCCGTCCCCAACAAGGGATCCCTGTCCGAGTCCGCCGTCGAGATGCTTCGTGAGTCGGGCTACAAGGTCCGTCGTGACTCCAAGGAGCTCATCGTCACCGACGTTGACAACGACGTCGAGTTCTTCTACCTGCGCCCCCGCGACATCGCGATCTACGTCGGGTCGGGCACCGTCGACGCCGGTGTCACCGGACGAGACCTCCTGCTCGACTCCGGCAGCAGGGCGGCCGAGGTCATGCCCCTGGGCTTTGGTGGGTCGACCTTCCGGTATGCCGCCCGGCCGGGTGAGGTTGCCAGCGTCCCCGACATCGAGGGCAAGCGGGTGGCGACGAGCTATCCGGGCCTGGTCGAGAAGGACCTCGCCGACCACGGCGTCTCCGCGTCCGTCGTGCGTCTCGACGGGGCTGTCGAGACCGCGATCACCCTCGGGGTGGCCGACGTCATCGCCGACGTCGTCGAGACCGGCGCGACCCTGCGCAGCCAGGGCCTCGCGATCTTCGGCGACCCGATCCTGCGCAGCGAGGCCGTCCTGATCCGCCGCGACCAGCACGACGACGATGGGGCGTTCGAGGTGCTGCGGCGGCGGCTGCTCGGAGTCGTCACGGCACGCAGCTACGTGATGATGGACTACGACGTGCCGGCCGACCTGGTCGAGCGGGCCTGCGCGATCACCCCGGGCCTGGAGTCACCGACGGTCTCACCCCTTCAGGACGACTCGTGGTGTGCCGTTCGCTCGATGGTGCCGCGCCGCACCACCAACCGCGTCATGGACGAGCTCTACGACCTCGGCGCCCGCGCGATCCTCGTCACCGACATCGCCGCCTGCCGGCTCTGACCCGGCGACCCGGCACCCCTTCGTGGCGTCCTCAGACCCCCGCAGCGACGACCCCTTCCGGGTGTTCCGGTCGCGGCGGGGTCGTGCCGTCGCGACGAGCATGGGTGTCCTCTCGGTCGTCATCTTCTGCGGCCTGGCGCTGCTGCTGCCGGCCCAGGGCGGACTGACGAACTGGAGCGCGCCGGACCGCGTCCTCGTGGCGGCCATCGGGGTGGCCATCGCGACGCTCTGCTGGCGCTACGCGACGATCCGGGCGGTCCCGACGCGGGAGGGCCTGCTCGTCCGCAACCTCTTCACCACGCGGCAGCTGACCTGGCCGCAGGTCCTGCGGGTGCAATACGGCGGGGGAGCGCCGTGGGTCACCCTCGACCTCGACGACACCGACACCCTGGCCGTCATGGCCATCCAGCGGGCCGACGGGGACGCCTCCGCCGCGGAGGCGTCCCGCCTCCAGGCACTCGTCCAGGCGCTCGGCGAGGCCCCGCACCCGGGCTAGCGCTCGGCCAGCGCGCGCGTGCCACGGGAAAGCCCTCGGGGTGGGGAAACCTGACGACATCCTGACGGGGCCAGGTTTCCCACCCCGGCACCAGCTCCTGCCGCCGGCGTGACGACACGTCCGGGCGACGGCCCATTGGTCCGCTCGTGGAGGTCGTCGGGAGGGTGGCAGCACCGCTAGGCTCCGGTTCCCTGAGGGCTTGGAGCAGCCCGGTGGCCGTGGCTCAGGACGCGGCAGGTCAGACGGATAGCGGACCCTCCGCCTCCGAAGCAGGGAGGACGCCAAACATGCCAACGCTGATGGTTTTCCACGAGGTCGACGACGTCGAGCACTGGCTCGCCTCACCGATCCGGCGAGAGGTCTTCGGCCCGTTGGGCATCACGATGCGGACCTTCGTCGATCCAGCGAAGTCCAACCGGGTCGGGCTGATCGTCACCGTCCCCGACATGGAGACCTTCGAGCAGGCGATGGAGTCCGATGCAGTTGCCGAGGCGATGAGGTTCGACGGGGTCCGTGCGGAGACGCTGGTCACGCTCGTCGAGTGCTGACCACCCGTCACGAGGGGTCCCTCACGACGGATCGGTCACGACGGACTCCCCGGGGTCGGTGATGTCCGGGAGACCGCCGCGGGTCATGGCGGCGCCGAAGACCGCAGCCATGTCCGTGTAGCCGGCGTCGTTGGGATGGAACGTGTCCGACGCCAGCCGTCCTCGCCAGGTCGGCGGCCCGTGACGACGCATGTCGGAGAGGACGAGGTCGCCTGCCGCGTCGCGTTCGCGCAGCAGGTTGTCGATGGCGCGGGCCTCCCGGCGTGGGTTGGGCAGGTTGGCCACGACCGCCCGTGGGGGCAGCCGGTCGAGCAGCTGGACGAAGCGCTCGACCAGGCCGGCCCGGTGCCGACGCAGGACGATGTCGTTCGAGCCGATGAGGACGGTGACGAGCCCGACCGGTGTGCCCCGGTCCAGCAGGTCCTCGAGGACGGGCAGCTGGCTCTGCAGGACGTCCCCGACACGCGCCCCGTTGACGCCGAGGTTGACGACGCGGTGCTCCCAGCCCCGACCGGTCAGCTGGGTGCTCAGCTGACCGACCCAGCCGCGGTCGAACGCCGTGGCGCCGATGCCCTGGGTCATCGAGTCACCAATCGCGACCCACACGGGGCCGCTGCCGTCGAGGGCGGCGCGGTTGGCGCGCTGCCAGGCCACGGCATACGGCTCGACCTGCGCCTGGACTGCGCGCACACCCGGCAGGACCCGGGTGAGGACCGACAGGAACGGGCCACGGGGCCGCTCGCTGATGTTGGAGTAGTCGAAGTCGGCGGTCACACCGCATCCTCTCAAACGGCCGACGACGGCCCGGTCAGTGGACCGTGTCGAGCCCGGGTCGCAGGAGGGCCACGACGGCGAACTGAACCGCCATGATCAGCACGAGGACGAGCCAGACGGCATGGAAGCCCTGCGTCGCGTCCCGGACGACGCCCATCGTCACCGGCCCGAAGGACGCGATGCCGTAGCCGACGAGGAACCCCATGGCACTGAGCCGCCCGCTCGCCGCCGGCGTCGCGGCATACCGCACGAGCAGGACCAGCGCGAGCGCGAACGCCGCGCCCTGGCCGAGGCCGATGACCCCCACCCACACCCACGGCGCCGCCGTCGGGGCGAGCAGGAGCCCGAGCAGGCCGACGCTGCCCAGGCCGGCGGCGGGCAGGAGCAGCAGGCGCAGGTCGGTGACCCGGTCGGTGAGCACCGGGGCCAGCAGGCCCGAGATGACCTGGGTCGCGGAGAAGGCCGACAGCAGGTAGCCGGCGTGGGTGCGGTCCCACCCGAGCTGCACGTAGGACGGCGCGATCCATGCCAGGCACGAGTAGAAGGCCCACGACTGGGTCACGAGGTAGCCGGCCACGAGCCACGCGGTGCGACTGCGGAGGGGCAGGCGCGAGTGGCCACCGCCGCTGGTCGCCTCGGCGCGGTTGACCCACCCGGCTCGCGCGAGCGGCGCCCAGGCCGCAAGCCCGACGAAACCGACGACCGACCAGGAGGCGAGCGACGCCTGCCAGGACCCGAGGAGTCCGACGAGGGGCACCGCCACCGCCGACGATGTGGCGGCTCCCACCATCATGGCGAGCATGTAGACGCCGGTGACCAGCCCGACCCGCTCCGGCGGGAAGAGGGTCTTGACCAGGCGGGGCAGGAGCGTGCCGGCGACCGCGATGCCGACGCCCGCGAGGAGGGTGCCGCCGTAGAGCGCCCCGAGGCTGCCGCCGGCGAGTCGGGTGAGGGACCCCAGGGCGAGACAGGCCACTGCGGCGAAAACCGTTGGCGCAGGGCCGAAACGCTCACTCAACCACTGCGCGACGGGTGCGAAGAGCCCCATGCACAGGACCGGGAGGGTGGTGAGGACCCCGGCGGCGGCGTTGGAGAGCTGCAGGTCCGTGACGATGAGCTGCACGAGCGGGGGCACGGCGGCCAGGGCCAGCCGCAGGTTCGCGGCGACCGCGACGAGGGCGATCGCGAGCACCCAGACGGGGGGCAGCCACTCGGGGCTGCGGTGGGTTGGTGGAGCCGGGTGGTCGGCGGTGGCAGGGGTTGACATCGACGGACAGTCTGGCACCTGGTGGCTCAGGCTGCCGGGCAGACCTCAGGCCGGGGTCGTGTCGATGACGAGGTGCGCCCGGTCGCGGGTCCCGTCGGCGGCGAAGAGGTCGGCCTCCTGTCGGGCCCAGCGTTCCCAGTGCGGGCGGTAGGTCTCTCCGTCGCGCGCCATCCCCCGCGCGAACCGGATGTCGCGGTCGGCCTCGACCCAGACCCGCACCGCGGCGAGGTCCCCGGCCGGACGGACGCTCGAGCCGACGCCCTCGAGGACGAGCAGGTCGGTGGGCGGCACGGGCACGGCTGCGCCCCAACGGGTCCGCATCCAGTCCCACCGCCGGTATGCCGCGTGCTCACCGCGGGCCAGCGGCTCGAGGACCTGGCTGGTCACCAGGAAGACGGCTTCGGCGAGCCCGTCCCATCCCGGGTAGATGTCGTCGACGTGGACGACGGGTGCGTGGAGGTGGGCGCCGAGGGCCGCGGCGATCGTCGACTTGCCCGAGCCGCTCGGCCCGTCCACGGCGACGACGGTGACCCGGCCGCACGCGGGCGAGGAGGACTCGACGAGGGCGGTGATGGCTGCGATGGACGAAGCGGCGCCGTTCACGTCCTCGGGGTCCATCCGAGGCAGGTTACGGCAGTGGGTAGCGTGGACGCCGTGAGTGTTGCCACGCGGGTCATCGCCTGCCTCGACGTCGACGCCGGGCGGGTCGTCAAAGGGGTCAACTTCGAGAACCTGCGTGACGCCGGTGACCCGGTCGAGCTCGCGAAGGTCTACGACGCCCAGGGCGTCGACGAGCTGACCTTCCTCGACGTCACCGCCAGCAGCGGCAACCGGGAGACGACCTACGACGTGGTGACGAGGACGGCCGAGCAGGTCTTCATCCCGCTCACCGTCGGTGGCGGCGTGCGCTCCGTGGACGACGTCGACCGGCTGCTGCGGGCCGGCGCCGACAAGGTCGGGGTCAACACGGCCGCGATCTCCCGGCCGGAGCTGATCGCGGAGATCTCGGACCGTTTCGGCGCCCAGGTGCTCGTCCTGTCGGCCGACGTGCGGCGGCGCCTCGGTGACGACGGGCGACCGACGGACGACTTCGTCATGACGACGCACGGCGGCCGGACGGCCGTCGACCTTGACGCGATCGAGTGGTGCGCCAGGGCAGCCGAGCTCGGCGCCGGCGAGATCCTGCTCAACTCGATGGACGCCGACGGCACCAAGGGCGGGTTCGACCTCGAGCTGATCCGTCGGGTCAGGCAGGTCGTCCACGTCCCGCTGATCGCCAGCGGCGGCGCGGGACGCGTCGAGCACTTCCCCCCGGCCGTCGCGGCCGGCGCCGATGCGGTCCTCGCGGCGAGCGTCTTCCACTTCGGGGAGCTCACCGTGGGCCAGGTCAAGGACGCGCTGCGGGCCGAAGGCGTCACCGTGCGCTGACGGGTCGGCCGCGCCCGGCCGCTCAGCCGAGGCCGAGCTTCGTGCCCCGGATCGCGGCGACGGCCTCGTCCGGTCCCTCGAGCGTGACGTCCGCCGCTCTGGAGCGGCCGTAGCTGAAGAGCAGCAGCTCTCCCGGGCGTCCCCGCAGGACGACGGTGCCCTGCTCGCCCGGGCCCTTCACGGCATACCGGCCGTAGCCCTCTGCGACGAGGACGACGCCGACCTCGCTGCGACGAAACATCAGCTTGCTGCTGCTGCGCAGCGACTTCCACAGGCCCCGCTCGAGGCCGAGGTCGAGGTGGCGGCGCGACGTGTCGGCGGTCCCCCGCAGGACGTCCTCGTGGTGGATGAAGAACTCCACCGTGTTGACGGTCTCGTCAAGAGGTCCGAACCGGGCGGGGGACCAGGCGGGGGGACCGTGGCGGACCTCTGCGACGAGCCCCTCCCAGTCGCCGTGGGCCTTGTGCCGCATCGCCCCGTCGAGCCGGTCCTTGAGCGGCGGCACGAACATCCCGAGCGAGAGGTCGGGGCGCGAGTCGCGGATCACGAGGTGAGCGGCGAGGTCCCTGGCGAGCCATGGGCTGCACAGGGTGGGCGCCTCCGGTCCGACCTGCAGGAGGGTGGTGCAGAGGGCGTGGCGTTCCTGCTGTGCATGACGGGTCATGGCCCCATCGTGTCATCGCCGGGCCGTGACCCCGGGTGGAGGGCTGACCTAGGGTGACGGTCATGGTTGAGTTGCGCAGCCCTGACCCGTCATGGCACGCGGCCTGGTCGGCCATGGCCGCCGAGTTCGGGGGAGGTCATGTCGACGGGTCCGGCGTCCACCGCTGGACGGTGGCCGAGCTCGCCGACCCGGAGGTCTTCGGTGCCTGGGTGTCGGGGGTCGCGGCGCAGGAGCGGGGGGAGGACCTGCCCGAGGGCTGGGTGGCGGCCTCGCTGCGGTGGGTCACCGAGGGCGACGAGGTGGTCGGCACCATCCAGCTGCGGCACGAGCTCACCGACTTCCTGCTGCAGGAGGGCGGACACATCGGGTATGCCGTGCGTCCCACCGCCCGCCGTCGGGGCGTCGCGACCCGGGCGCTCGCGCTGATGCTCGACGAGTGCCGGGCCCGCAGCATCGACCCGGTCCTGGTCACCTGCGACGAGGACAACGTGGCCTCGGCGCGGACCATCGAGACCAATGGCGGGGTCCTCGAGGACGTCCAGAACGGAAAGCGCCGCTACTGGATCACGGTGTCCGACAGATGATCGTCCCGACGAGCACCCGCCGGATCCACCCGGCCTGGTGGGTCGCCCTGGTGGCGTTCCTCACCGCCATCGGAGCGGCCGGGTTCCGGTCCGCCCCGGGCGTCCTCATCACTCCCCTGCACGCGGAGTTCGGCTGGTCGATGGGGCTCATCGGCAGCGCCGTCTCGCTCAACCTGGTCCTCTTCGGGCTCGCCGCCCCGTTCTCCGCGGCCCTGATGGAGCTGCTCGGCATCCGGCGCGTCGTCGCCGGGGCGCTCGTGCTCGTGAGCGTCGGGGCCCTCCTCCCGGTGTGGATGACCGCGTCGTGGCAGCTCATCCTCTCCTGGGGCCTGCTCGTGGGCCTCGGCACCGGCGCGATGTCGATGTCGCTGGTGGCCACGGTGACCGGACGCTGGTTCGTCGCCCGGCGCGGCCTGGTCACCGGCGTGCTCACGGCCGCCGGGGCGACCGGACAGCTGGTCTTCCTGCCGCTGCTGGCCTGGCTCGCCGAGAACCACGGCTGGAGGTCGGCGGCGGTCGCCACCGCGACGGCGGCCCTACTCGTCGTCCCGCTGGTCCTCTGGCGCTTCCACAACCATCCGGCCGAGCTGGGCACCACGGCATACGGGGCGCCCGTGGGGACCCCCGTCGCGGCGCCGCCCCGCCCGACGCGCAACCCCGCCGTGCTCGCCCTGGCGACCCTGCGCGATGCCTCGCGGCACGGCGTGTTCTGGCTGCTGGTCGGCAGCTTCGCGGTGTGCGGCATGTCGACCAGCGGCCTCGTCGGCACCCACTTCATCCCGGCGGCGCACGACCACGGGATGCCCCAGACGACCGCCGCTTCCCTGTTGGCCGTCGTGGGGGTCTTCGACATCCTCGGCACGATCTTCTCCGGGTGGCTGACCGACCGGTTCGACCCGCGCTTCCTCCTCGCGCTCTACTACACGCTGCGAGGCGCCTCGCTCTTCCTCCTGCCGTCCCTCTTCAGCGACCAGATGCACGTGAACATGCTCGCGTTCATCCTCTTCTACGGCCTCGACTGGGTGGCCACCGTGCCTCCGACAATGGCCCTGTGCCGGATCGCGTTCGGCGACAGGGCCCCCATCGTCTTCGGCTGGGTCTTCGCCTCGCACCAGATCGGGGCGGCGATCGCCGCGGCCGGGGCGGGGATCGTGCGCGACCAGCTCGGCACCTACGACCTTGCCTGGTATGCCGCGGGGGCCCTGTGCGTCGTCGCCGCAGCAATGTGCGTGGCCATCCGCGAACGGCCCGCCCCGTCGTTGCGCGTCACCCAGGAGGCTGGCTCCACCAGCGCGTGAGCCCCGCGCTCCGGCCGCCCGCAGGCCCGGGCGTCAGGCGGGGCCTGCGGGGTCGTGGGGTCGCGGTGTCGTGCGGTCGTGAGAGGCTGCAACGAGCCCGCCAGCCACACCCCCCGAGCCTGGGAGAGATCGACGTTGTCCACCCTTGTCCCGACCCCCTCCGCCGCCAGCCTGCGGCGGGGGTTCGGAGTCCTTGCCATCGGCATTCGGCACGAACCCCGGTGGTTCGCGCTCGCCGTCGTCGGCAGCTGCATCTACGGCGTGATGACCGGCGGCACGGCCTGGGTCATCGGCAGGGTCGTCCAGGACACCGTGTCCCCGGCCATCGCGGCCCGGTCGGTGACCCCGGGGCAGCTGTGGCACGCCGGACTCCTGCTCGCGGGCGTCGTCCTCCTCAACGTCATCGGGATCGTCGTGCGCCGGGTGGCGGCCGGGGTCGCGGTCTTCAACCTCGGGGCGACCTTCCGCCGGCGGGTCACCCGGAAGTACCTCAGCCTCCCGCTCAGCTGGCACCACAAGCACCCCTCGGGGCAGCTGCTGTCCAACGCGAACGCCGACGTCGAGGCGACCTGGAACGTCTTCAACCCCCTGCCGATGGCCATTGGTGTCGTCGTCATGCTCGTCTTCGGCGCAGTCCAGATGTTCATCGTCGACCCGTTCCTGGCCCTGATCGGCATGACCGTCTTCCCCGGACTGTTCCTGGCCAACATCGCCTTCCAGCGGGCCATGTCGCCCAGGGTCACCCGAGCGCAGCAGCTGCGCGCGGAGGTGTCCGAGGTCGCGCATGAGAGCTTCGAGGCGGCGCTCGTGGTCAAGAGCCTCGGCCGGGAGGACCAGGAGGCGGACCGGTTCCGGGCGGTCACCCACTCGCTGCGGGACGCCAACATCGAGGTCGGACGCACCCGGGGTGTCTTCGACCCCGCCATCGAGGCGATACCCACGTTCGGGACGCTCGCGGTCCTGGCCGTCGGCACGTGGCGGGTCTCCACCGGCGACCTCGGTGCGGCAGAGGTGGTCCAGATCGCCTACCTCTTCTCCATCCTGGCCTTCCCCGTGCGCGCCCTCGGCTGGGTCCTCGCCGAGATGCCCCGATCCGTCGTCGGCTGGGACCGCGTCAGCGCCGTCCTCCAGGCGGGTGGGTCGATGGAGCACGGGACGAGCTCCCTGCCGCAACGCGGCGCGAGCCGGCTGCGGGCCGACGACGTGACCTTCGCCTACGCGGTCGACATCGGTGACGGCCAGATCGAGCACAACACCGCGGTCGACGCCGTGAGCCTCGACGTGACCCCGGGGAGCACCACCGCGCTCGTGGGCCCGACCGGGTCCGGCAAGTCGACGCTGACCAACCTCATGATGCGGCTCGTCGACCCCGACACGGGCGTCGTGCTCGTCGACGACGTCGACCTGCGCAGCGTCCGGCGCGGTGGCCTGTCCGAGGTCGCCGCCCTGGTGTCCCAGCAGACCTTCATGTTCGACGACACGGTCCGGGGCAACATCACCCTCGGCGCCGACCACCCGGACGACGCGGTGTGGGAGTCCCTCCGGGTCGCCCAGGGTGAGGCCTTCGTGCGCCACCTCGAGCACGGCCTCGACACCCGGGTGGGGGAGCGAGGAGCCAGCCTCTCCGGGGGCCAGCGGCAGCGGATCGCGTTGGCGCGGGCGGTGATCCGCCAGCCCCAGCTCCTCATCCTCGACGACGCCACCTCGGCCGTCGACCCGAGCGTCGAGCAGGCCATCCTCGGCGGCCTGCGCGAGACGAGCTCCGGCACGACGGTGCTCGTCGTCGCCTACCGGATGGCGACGATCGCCCTGGCCGACGACGTCATCTACCTCGAGGCCGGCCGGGTCGTCGACCACGGCACCCACGACGAGCTGCTGGCGAGCTGCGCTGGATACCAGCGCCTCGTCACGGCCTACGCCCGGGAGGCTGCGGAGCGGGCCGCGGTCGCCGCGGACGAGGACTACGGCGACGTGGACCCGGACGCCGTCGAGGGGGACCGAGGCGTCGCGGCGGACCGGGCGGCGGTCGCGGCGGACCGAGTGGTCGCGGTGGACAGGTGAGCACGTCGAGCAACCAGGTGCTCACCGACCACACCGGCATCGAGTCCGGGCAGAGCCGCAGCACGTGGCAGACGCTCAAGCGGGGGGTCCAGCTCTCACCCGAGCTCCGGCGCGGCATCGGGGTAACGGTCGCCCTGGCGATTCTGTCGACGCTCGGGCGGGTCCTCATCCCCTTCGTGGTCCAACGCACCACCGACGAGGGGATCCTCGCCCGCGGTGGCCCGGACCCGGGCGTCGTCCTGCGCTACGTGCTGCTCGCGCTCGGCGGCGTCGTCGTGACGATGGTCAGCTCCTACTTCGTCAACATCCGGCTCTTCACGGCCTCGGAGAACGGCCTGTCGACGTTGCGGGTCAAGGCCTTCCGGCACATCCACGACCTCTCGATGCTGACCCAGAACACCGAGCGCCGGGGGTCACTCGTGTCCCGGGTGACCTCCGACGTGGACACGATCTCGATGTTCGTCCAGTTCGGCGGGCTGATGCTCATGGTCAACATCGCCCAGCTGACCTTGGCGACGGTCCTGATGGTCATCTACAGCCCGATCCTCGCCGCGGTCGTGTGGATCTGCTTCATCCCCCTGTTCTTCGTCATCCGCAAGTTCCAGGGCATCGTCGGGCGGGCCTACACCCAGGTCCGGCAGAAGGTCGGCGACATGCTCGGCGCGATCTCCGAGGCCGTCGTCGGTGCCGCGACGATCCGCGCCTACGGCGTCGAGGACCGCACGGCCGAGCGGATCGACGTCGCCGTGGACGACCACCGGCGCGCCGCGATCGGTGCCCAGGCCAGGGCGGTCATCGCGTTCACCTCGGGCCAGCTCGTCTCCGGCCTGACGACTGCGGTGGTCATCGTCGTCGGCACGGTGCTCGCGGTGAACGGCACGCTCACGCTCGGTGAGCTGCTCGCCTTCCTCTTCCTCGTCAACCTTTTCACCACGCCGGTCCAGCAGGCCACCGAGATCCTCAACGAGATGCAGAACGCTGTCGCCGGCTGGCGGCGAGTCATCGGGATCATCGACACGGCGGCCGACGTCGCCGACCCGGCCGGGGCAGGCGTCGACCTGCCCCGCGGGCCGATCACCGTCGACTTCGACCACGTCGGCTTCGCTTACCCCGGCGGCGAGCCGGTGCTCCACGACGTCTCCCTCAGGATCGAGCCCCGCAGCCGGGTCGCCATCGTCGGGCAGACGGGGTCAGGCAAGTCGACGCTCGCCAAGCTGCTCACCCGGCTGATGGACCCCTCGGACGGCAGCGTGCGCATCGACGGTGTCGACCTGCGTGACGTGCGGTTCGCCTCCCTGCGCAGCCGGGTCGTCCTCGTCCCCCAGGAGGGTTTCCTCTTCGACGCCTCGCTGCTGGAGAACATCACCTTCGGCAAGCCGGAGGCGAGCGAGGACGACGTGCTCCTCACCCTGACCGAGCTCGGGCTGGACAGCTGGCTGGCGTCGCTGCCGCAGGGCCTAGCCACCGACGTCGGCCAGCGCGGCGAGTCGATGTCTGCCGGGGAGCGCCAGCTCGTGGCCCTCGCCCGGGCCTACCTCGCCGACCCGGACCTGCTCGTCCTCGACGAGGCGACGTCCGCCGTCGACCCCAGCACCGAGGTCCGGCTCCAGCGGGCGCTCGACGGCCTGACCCGCGGCCGGACCTCGATCGCCATCGCCCACCGGCTCTCCACCGCCCAGGCGGCCGACGAGGTGATCGTCGTCGACGACGGGCGGGTGGTCGAGCGCGGCCACCACTTCGAGCTCGTCACCGCTGGCGGCGTGTATGCCGGGTTGCACGCCTCGTGGGTCGCGCAGCAGCGCGGCGCCTGACCACCTTCTCTCGGGGCCGTGCCGGCCGTCGTGCCGGTCGTGGGGGTGGCCGGCGGGCCGCTCACCGTGCCGACCAGGAGGTCCAGCTGTCCACGGCGATGCGAATGAGCGGCCCGGCCGGCGCCTGTGCCGCGTACTGCGCGTACTTCGCCGCCAAGGCCTCAAGCGCGAGGTGCCCCTCCTCGCCCCCGACCGTCACCACCGTCGCCGCTCCGTCGGCTCGCACCCACCACAGTCGGGACCAGTCGTCCTCGTAGTGATCGACGAGCAGGCTCACTCGAGGGTTCGACCCGATGTTCGCGAGCCGGCGCAGCGACCGGGTGGTCTTCGGCTTCGCATCCACCGCGGTCCACACGACATTTGCCGTCATGGCGAAGACGACGGGAACGAGGTGCGGGCGACCCGCCGAGGTCATGGTGGACAGTCGCGCGACGCGGGCCCCGTCGAACCGTTCGATCGTCCAGGGGTGCACCCTGCAACCGTATGCCGCGCCGGCTGCCGCCCTGACGGTGCCCCGTATGGCTCGAACGCCGTGCCCACCCGTGTTGACGATCCCCGACGAGCTCACGGTGGCATCCCTCACAGTGGCGTCCAAGGCGCCGAGTCCCCCTCGCGGGAACAGGCGGTCGACATCGCCCGGGTCAGACTCTCGACCGGAGACCGGGGAGGGGACGGAGCAGGGGCCTGTCGCACGAATAGGCCATCTCGTGGAAGCGATGGCTGGCCGGAGCGCCATCGGCCAGGCTCAGGGCATGTTGATGGCGCGGCACGGGATAACCGCCGAGCAGGCTCTGGACCGGCTTCAGGAGCACGGCCGGCAGCTGCACCGCAGCGTCCACGGGGTCGCCGCTGACCTGGTGAACGGCTGGGGCGAGAACGCGTCGGAGCGGGGCGAGGACCGGCACCAGCCCGACACTGCAATCCACATGGATGCGTCGCCGTCCGTACGGCCGACCCAGGAGTCCCCGGTTGGCTCGTCGGCGTTCAGCGGGGCGGCGGGAGGTCTGTCGCACAGCTCAGGTGAAGCAGCCTGGGGGGCTCACGACGAGCTGTTCGTCGGGCTGGGCGATCGTCAACGGCGCCGGGTCCGTGCGGCACTCTCGGTGGGCAAGGGCGGGACCATTGATCGGGGTGAGGTCGAGGACATCATCGACCGGACTCTGGGCAGGATCACGTTCGAGGAGTACCTCCACCGTGGACGCGACCGTCGTCGGTCGTGAGGCCCGGCTGCAGGGGCGCGGCTGCCGGAGCCGCGTGGGG
>NZ_JBKJPP010000106.1:0-5491 GCF_046595215.1 Lapillicoccus sp.
TTTCGGCGGCGGCGGTGACAGGCGGGACGTTGATGGTGCGTGGCTTGGGCGATGTCGACGTCGTCGTGGCCAGCGCGGCGCACTTCCTGATAGGCGGGATGGTGCTGGCCGCCGTCGCCCTCGTCGTGGAAGGGGTGCCGCACATCGCCTGGACCGGACGGTTCATCCTCGTGCTCGCCTTCCTCGGCCTGGTCGCGACCGCGGCGACGACGCTGGCCTGGTTCGTCGAGGCACGGCGTTGTCCGCTGTCCTTGCTGACGGTGTGGATGTTCCTGGTCCCCGTCTTCGGTCTGCTGATCGGCATCGTGGCCCTGGGTGAACGGCCCGATGCCTGGACCGGGGTGGGCATCGTCCTGGTCCTGGTCAGCATGTGGCTGGCCATGACCAAGCAGGACCACCCTGGCGCCGGACCACCGGGACACCTGCATATCGCCGGGCCACCTCACGATCACGCCCCGACCCTGCCGAAGGAGCCGCGCCAGGGCGCCCCCCGAGCGGGGCTGCAGCATCGGGTATGCCGTTCCGCCGGCTACCGCTGCGCGTGCGGGGAGCCGGGGTGAGCGGCCCGAAGGCGCAAGGCAGCCCGGACCTGCGCCTGGAAACCTACGATGCGGTCATCTTCGACATGGACGGCGTGGTCACCGACACCGCCTCGGTCCATGCGGCGGCGTGGAAGGAGCTCTTCGATCAGGTCCTACCGGGACTGGCCGGACCGTCGACGACGGGCTTCGACATCGAGCAGGACTACCGGCGTTACGTCGACGGGCGCACGAGAGAAGACGGTGTCCGGGTCTTCCTCGCCTCCCGAATGATCGAGCTGCCGGAGGGCGGGGCCGACGGCGCCGCCGACCCCGACACCGCCGAACGCCATACTGTGCAGGCGCTGGCGGCGCGCAAGCAGGACCTGTTCACCCAGCAGCTGGCCCGGGTCGGGGCGGTGGCCTTCCCCAGCACCGTCGTGCTGCTGCGGCGGTTGCGGGCCGGCGGCATACCCACCGCGTTGGTGACCTCCAGCCGCAACAGCGAGCAGGTGCTGGTGGCGGCGGGCGTCAACGACCTCTTCGACGCGCGGGTCGACGGCAGCGACGCGCTGCGTCTCTCGCTGTCAGGCAAACCGGACCCGGCCATGTTCCTGGAGGCGGCCCGCCGACTCGGGGTCGACCCGGCGCGCACGGTCGTCGTGGAGGACGCCGAGGCCGGGGTGCGGGCCGGGACGGACGGCGGGTTCGCTCTGGTGGTGGGTGTCGACCGGGTCGGCAACCGTGCCGGTCTGCTCGCCGCGGGGGCGGACGTCGTCGTCGAGGACCTGGCCGCGCTCGAGATGGACGTCCCGATCGCCGACTCGGCCGAGCTCTGGTGCGGCGGCGCGACGGCCAGCGCCAGCGCCTGGCTGCTGGCGTACGACGGGTTCGACCCGGCTGTGGAAGGCACCCGCGAGGCCCTCTGCACGCTGGGCAACGGTTACTGGGGAACGCGCGGGTCCGCACCGGGCAGCACCGCGGACGGCGTGCACTACCCGGGCACCTACCTCGCGGGCGTCTACAACCGGCTGCGCCGCGACATCGGTGGCCGGTCCGTCGAGGACGAACACCTGGTCAACGCCCCCGACTGGACCTCGTTCACGCTGGGCCCGGCGGGTGGTCCGGCCCTGCTGCCCGGTTCCGCGCAGATGCTGAGCTCCTCCCAGCAGCTCGACCTGCGCCGCGGCGTGCTGACCCGCGTCTGCCGCTACCGTGACCTGGCCGGCCGCACCACCGCCGTCACCTCGCGCTCGCTCGTGCACCTGACGCAGCAGCATCTCGCAGTGCTCGAGATGACGGTGGAGGCCGAGGACTGGTCCGGCCCGGTCGTGGTCCGGTCGGGCATCGACGGGCGGGTCGCCAACCGCAACGTCGCCGAGTATCGGCTGCTCGCCGACCGGCACCTCGAGCCGGTCGGCGCCCGGCAGGTCGACTCCCAGACCGTTGTCCTGGAGGTGGCCACCAGCCAGTCACGGGTGCACATCGCGATGGCAGCGCGCACCCGTCTGGTGGCCGGCGTCCCTGACCCGGATGCCGACGTGGAGCGGCGGCTGCTCGACGGCGACCCGGCATACGTCGGGCAGGAGTTCGTCCTGGCGCTGCGGGCTGGGCGGCCGGTGACGATCGAGAAGGTCGTGGCGGTCGCCACCTCCCGGGACCGGGCCGTGTCCAGCGCCGCGCTGTCCGTGGCCGCCGCGGTTGCGCGGGCCCCGGCCGCGATCGACCTGTTGCGCTCCCACGAGCTCGCCTGGGAGAGGCTGTGGGGGAGGTTCGGCATCGGGATCCGGGCGGGGCGGCGGCAGTCGCTGGCGTTGAACCTCAACACCTTTCACGTGCTGCAGACGCTCGCGGCGGCCGGACCGGACCTGGACGCGGGTGTCCCGGCGCGCGGCCTGCACGGGGAGGGTTACCGCGGGCACGTCTTCTGGGACGAGATGTTCGTCTACCCCATGCTCACGCTGCGCCGTCCCGAGCTGACGCGGGCGTTGTTGGGATACCGACACCGCCGTCTCGACGCAGCGCGTGACGCCGCCCGCGACGTGGGGTGGGACGGGGCGATGTTCCCGTGGCAGAGCGGCAGCGACGGGAGGGAGGAGACGCCGGACGAGCTCTACAACCTGCGCACCGAGAGCTGGATGCCGGACAACTCCCGCCGGCAGCGGCACGTCGGGCTCGCGGTCGGCTACGGAGCCTGGCAGTACTACCAGGCCACCGCCGACCTGGGGTTCCTCATCGACGTAGGCGCCGAGCTGATGGTGGAGGTCACCCGATTCTTCGCGAGCCTGGCGACCTATGACGCGTCGGCCGACCGCTTCGACATCGCGGGAGTGATGGGGCCGGACGAGTTCCACGACGGATACCCCGGGGCGCCCGGTCTGGGGGTGCGCAACAACGCCTACACCAACGTGATGGTCGCCTGGCTCGCGGGCCGGACCCTGGAGGTGCTCGACCTGTTGGCGGGGCAGGACTGCGGGCCGCTGCAGGACCGGTTGGCGCTGCGACCCGGTGAGCGTGAGCTGTGGAACCGGATCCGGCGCCGGTTGCGGGTGCCGTTCCACGCCGACGGCGTGATCAGCCAGTTCGAGGGCTACGAGGCACTCCGGGAGTTCGACTGGGAGACCTACCGGGCCCGCTACGGCAACATCGGCCGGCTCGACCTGATCCTTGCTGCCGAGGGACACAGCCCCAACGACTACCGGCTCTCCAAGCAGGCCGACGTGCTGATGCTCTTCTATCTGTTCTCCGCCGAGGAGCTGCGGGACCTGCTCGCGCTGATGGGCTACTCCCTGCCCGCAGAGGCGATCCCGCGGTCCATCGAGTTCTACCTCGCCCGCACCAGCCACGGCTCCACCCTGAGCCGGCTCGTCCACTCCTGGGTGCTCGCCCGCAGCGACCGGAACCGATCCTGGTCAATGTTCACCCAGGCGCTGGACAGCGACCTGGCTGACACCCAGGGCGGCACCACCCGCGAGGGCGTCCATCTCGGTGCCATGGCGGGCACCGTCGACATGATCCTCCGGTGCTACGCCGGCCTCGAGATCCGCGGCGACGTCCTCCGTATCCATCCGGCACTACCCCCCGAGCTGCCCCGCGCGGAGTTCGAGATCGTCTACCGCGGCCAGCCGATCAGCGTCGAGCTGACCCCCTCACAGGTCCGCCTGCGGCTGCATCCGCACACGGCCCATTCCATCACCGTGTGCGTCGAGGACCAGCTGAGCGTGCTCTCCCCCGGCGTCGTCCACGTAGTGGCGCTCACGCCGGAGGCGCCGACGATCCACGGCGGCGCCGAGACCCTGCACCCGTCCACCCGAAGGGCAGAGCCATGACCCAGGGCAGTCTGAACTACTCGATGGACAGGCTGTGCTGTTGGGCGCAGGTGTCGCGGTCGGGCTCATGTGGATGGAGTGGCCCCCGGCCACCGGCCCCTGGCCGAGCGCGTTGCGAAGGCGCAGCGGTCGGCCAGGGTGACAATCGCCTGCGCTCGACCATCACCGACGACCAGCGAGATGGGCAGCCATCCCCCATCGCGGACGTGGTCACCCGCAGCGCTCTCCAGGTCGGCATCGACCCGTGATCTCATGGGGGCGCCAGCGCACAGGCGGGTCCCGTGCGCCGCAACGACCCTCGACGGTGCCGAAACGCGGGGAGGAGCCAGGGATTGGCGCCTGGCCGGCACGGCGCATTCTTGCGTAGCCTTCGGCGCTGCAGCACAGTCCCGTCTCCTCCCCCTCCTCCCCTTGGGGACAGGGCCTCGGTGCTGAAGCCCATGGGGGTCGACTAGTCCGGTTGGGCCGTATTTGTGGGTTTCGCCTCTGGCGGTCGGGGCCGGGGCTATGGTCCATCTACGGAGCAAGCGCCGAACCGTCCGACGACGCGTGTTCCGCAAAGAGAACGGCGCCCGACCTCTATCCGGAGGTGGGGCGCCGTCGCTCTTTCGGTGAGTCAGGTCAGGGCCGCGCCACGAGGCATCCCCTCCCTGTCCAGATTATCCGGGTCACCCGAGCGCCCGGTGCCATCACCCCAGACGCGTCCGACGGGACAGCCTTGGCGTTGCCGTCTGGGCGGGCGCTGCCGGGTGCCCGCACGCGGGGGCCACGGCGGTGGCGGCCGAGGTGGGCGCCTGCCGGGCGGGCGCAGGGCACGCGAGCGCGAGGTTGCGGACGACGCCGACGCGCAGTTCACCTCGCCCGAACGCCCTCGCGGACGCCAGGGCCGGTCGTCGCCGGAGGATGCCTCCTTGGAAGGTGGCAGCAGCGTCTCGGCCGAGCCATTACCCCCAGGACCGTCGCGACATGCTTCGCGGCGACGTCACCGAGGCAGTGTCCTCTACCGGTTGACCCCGGCACTGATCCGACGCTGCCCTGTCAGGCGCGCCACACCGTCAGCGAGAGGAAGAAGAAGGATCCCGACAGCTGCCGGATTCGGAAGTGGTGTCCTCCCGCCGAGAGGTTGCACGGGTGGGGTTGGGTGATGGCCCCGTTGACGGGGAGCGAGCCGAACGACGAGCCGTCGATGAGGCACTCGACGAGTGCCGCTCCCGCATAGCTCTGAAGCCGGGCGGTGCAGATGTACGCGCCGGCCTGCGGGGCGGTGAAGTAGCAGTTGATCCGGCCGGACCTCGTCTGCCCGGAGCCCCACGAGTCGAATCCCTTGTCGGAGAACCACGCCCGGCACTCATCGAGGTTCCTTTCCACATTCGTGAAACCGTCGAAGTGGTCGACGTCCCATAGGTCGAGATATCGGGCAGTGCCAAACTTCGAGCACACCGAGAAGTTGGCGACCGGAAGCCAGGACGCCAGGTCGAGGAACTGTGGGAACGCCTTGAAGACTTCTTCGGAGCCCTTTGTCGCGTGCAGCGCCGCCAGGGCATCCTCCGCACTCACCTCCAGGTCAGCCGGCACGATGCCCTCGCGCGGACCGACGTCTACGGACCGGAGCGAGTCCACCACTCGCACGGTGAACTCGTCAGA
>NZ_JBKJPP010000167.1:0-10480 GCF_046595215.1 Lapillicoccus sp.
CCCCGCCTGGATCCGCTTGTAGTGGTTGTAGACGGCCACCGCGAGCGCCTTCTTGGCGACGTCCTGGCCGATGACGTAGTTCTGCAGGAAGTCGAAGATCTCCCGTGGCTTGGGCAGCTCGTCGAGGCTGAGGTCGGACGACTCCGCGAGCTCCTCCTCGATGATCTCGTTGCAGAGGTCGATGCACTCGTCGCAGATGTAGACACCCGGGCCGGCGATGAGCTTCTTGACCTGCTTCTGCGACTTGCCGCAGAACGAGCATTTCAGGAGGTCGCCGCCACCGTCTCCGATGCGTGCCACGTGATGCCTCCTGTTGGTGCTGCCGCGGGTGCTGCCGAGATCCTGCTCCGGATGACGCTACCTTCCTTGCGCCGCCTTCGTCCCCTATTAGACGCGGACCGCCCGCGCGCCGCACGTCTGTGGGCCCGGTTCCGCTATCGGCGGAGAGACGGCCCCCGTCCCGGGACCTCCACCGACACGGGCCGGCGTCCCCGCGCGGGGGACGCCGACCCGGTATGCCGTGTGGCGGGGCTTACTTCGCGAACGAGGTCTTGCGGGACAGGAGCACCTCGTCGATGAGGCCGTAGTCCTTGGCCTCGGCGGCGGAGAGGATCTTGTCGCGCTCGATGTCCTCGTTGACCTGCTCGGGGGTGCGCCCCGTGTGACCGGCCAGCGTCTCCTCGAGCCACGTGCGCATGCGCAGCACCTCATTGGCCTGGATCTCGATGTCCGACGCCTGACCGAACTCCCCACCCGCGAGCGCGGGCTGGTGAATGAGGATACGGGCGTTGGGCAGGGCGAACCGCTTGCCCGGCGCGCCGGCAGCCGTCAGCACGGCGGCGGCCGAGGCAGCCTGACCGACGACGAACGTCTGCACGTCAGGGCGGATGTACTGCATCGTGTCGTAGATCGCCGTCATCGCCGTGAACGATCCGCCGGGGCTGTTGATGTAGAGGATGATGTCGCGGTCCGGGTCCTGTGACTCGAGCACGATGAGCTGGGCGATGATGTCGTCTGCCGACGCGTCGTCGACCTGGACGCCGAGGAAGATGATGCGGTCCTCGAACATCTTCGTGTAGGGGTCGAGGCGCTTCATCCCGTAGGACGTCCGCTCCTCGAACTGGGGCAGGATGTAGCGGCTCGAGGGCTGGGGGACCTGCAGACCGCCAGCGGTTGCTCCGAACGGGTTCACAGTCATCGTTTCTCCAATAGTCCGTTCTCGAGCCGTCACTTCGCGGCCGGCGTCTCGCCGGTCGCGTCGTCGGACTTCCCGCCGGTCAGCGGGGCGTCACCCTCGGGCTTGCCGCTCTCGGCCTGCTCCGCGCGGGAGAAGACGTGGTCCACGAAGCCGTAGGCCTTGGCGTCCTCGGCCGCGAACCACCGGTCGCGGTCGGAGTCCTTCTCGATCTGCTCGAGGGTCTGGCCGGTGTGCTCGGCGATGAGCTCCGCCATCTGCTTCTTGATGTGGAGCATCTGCTCGGCCTGGATCTTGATGTCGCTCGCGGTGCCACCGATGCCGCCGGAGGGCTGGTGCATCATGACCCGGGCGTGCGGCGTCGCGTAGCGCTTGCCGGGGGTGCCGGCACTGAGGAGGAACTGCCCCATCGAGGCCGCCATCCCCATCACCACGGTCGCCACGTCGTTGGGGACCCACTGCATGGTGTCGAAGATCGCCATGCCCGCGGTTACCGAGCCGCCGGGACTGTTGATGTAGAGCCAGATGTCCTTGTCGGGGTCCTCGGCGGTGAGCAGCAGCATCTGCGCACAGATGGCGTTCGCGTTGTCGTCACGCACCTCGGAGCCGAGGAAGATGATCCGTTCCTTGAGCAAGCGGTTGTAGATGTGATCGTCCAGCCCGCCGGCCAAACCTGCACCTGCGGCGACGATCTCGTTCCTGTGGGCCACCTTGGTCTCCATCGTCTTTGGGGTTGAGCCTGTGTCTGTCAATGACCCTAACGCCCGCCCCGCGTCGGGGAATCCCCAAACGGGCGGTGTTCGCCCTGAGCGCACAGTGCCCCCGTGGGGTCGGTGGAACGGGCTCCCGGCTCAGGCCCTGACGTCGTCGCGCTCGGCCTCGCGCTCGGCCTCGGCCGGGACATCCGTCTCGACGGCGTCCTGCGCGCCCGTGGGCGCCTCGTCGTCCTCGGCGCCGGCCGGGTCCTCGGGGCCCACGTCGTTGAGGTCGATCTGCGTGCCGGCCGTGTCGACGACCGTGGCCTGCTCGAGCACGTGGGCGAGCGCCTTGCGGCGGGCGACCTCGGCGACCATCGCGGGCACCTGGCCCTGCTTGTCGATCGTCTGGGCGAACTCGTTGGGATCCATGCCGTACTGCTGCGCCGACATGACGATGTACTCGACGAGCTCGGGCTGGCCGACCGAGATCTGCTCCTTCTCGGCGATGGCGTCGAGCAGGAGCTGGGCCTTGAGCGCCTTGCGGGTGGTCGCGTCGACCTCGGCGCGGTGCTCGTCGTCGTCGAGGCGGTCCTCGCCCTCGAGGTGGGAGCGGACCTCGGCCTCGACGAGGCCGTCCGGCACGGGGACGTCCACGGTGTCCATGAGCTGGTCAAGGATCCGGTCGCGGGCCTGGATGCCCTGCTCGAACTTCTTGGCCTGCTCCGCCTGACTGGTGACGTCGGCGCGCAGCTCCGCGAGGGTGTCGAACTCCGAGGCGAGCTGGGCGAAGTCGTCGTCGAGCTCGGGGAGCTCGCGCTCCTTGACGGACTGGACGGTGACGACGCACTCGGCGTCCGCGCCCTCGTTTTCGCCGCCGGCGAGCGGCGCGGTGAAGGACTTGGTCTCCTCGGCCGTCATGCCGAGCAGCGCCTCGTCGAGACCCTCGAGCATGTTCTTGCTGCCGACCTCGTAGGAGACGCCAGTGACGGCGTCGATCTGCTCGCCGTTGATTGTCGCCGACAGGTCGAGCGAGACGAAGTCACCCTCCTCGACGGCCCGCTCGACGCCCTTGAGGGTGCCGAAACGCTGGCGCAGCGCCAGCAGGCGCTCGTCGATGTCCTCGTCCGTCGCGGCGACCTCGTCGACCTCGACCTTGATGCCGGCGTAGTCCGGGAGGGTGATCTCCGGGCGCACGTCGACCTCGGCGGTGAACTTGAGCTCCTGGCCCGCTTCGGCCGGCACCTCGGTGACGTCGATGTCGGGCTGGCCGAGCGGACGGACCTTGTTGTCGTCGATGGCCTGGCCGTAGAACTTCGGCAGGGCCTCGTTGACGGCCTCCTGGAGGACGGCGCCGCGGCCGACGCGCTGGTCGATGATCCGGGCCGGGACCTTGCCCTTGCGGAAGCCGGGCACCTGGATCTGCTGACCGATCGTCTTGTATGCCGTGTCGAGGCTCGGCTTGAGCTCCTCGTAGGGGACCTCGACGGTCATCTTGACCCGGGTCGGGTTGAGGGTCTCGAGCGCACTCTTCACTGCGGTTTCTCCATACCTGGTTGGGTGGACGACGACGTGGTGTGTGGTGGAGCGCGGCCACTCGCATGGCTGGGCACACGGCATACGGCCGCACCGAGGGTCCATGCTAGCCGCTGGGCGTCCGCAGGCCGAATGGGACTGCGCGCCCTGCTGAGACACCACGCCCTGCTGAGACACCACGACGGTCGGGGTAACAGGATTCGAACCTGCGGCCTTCCACTCCCAAAGCGGACGCGCTACCAAGCTGCGCCATACCCCGTCACTCGCCCTCGCGGCATACGCCAGGGAACCCCGTCCGGATTGGGTTCCCACGAGTGCGGGCACTACGCTATCGCCACGGACGACCCGTCAGCATCCGGGCCACCCGCGGGCGTAGCTCAATGGTAGAGCCCCAGTCTTCCAAACTGATTACGCGAGTTCGATTCTCGTCGCCCGCTCCACCGGAACAACAGGCTGCAGGAGACGGGGAACTCGCCTAAGGTCAGTGACGTAGCGGGCCTCGGGTGAACCGGGGTCCACCGGTCCTGAAGGAGTGACCTTGGCCGTCGACTCGGTTCCCCGTCCCAGAGCACCGCGCCGCAGCGGCCCGGCGCGCCAGGGAGCACGCTCCGCCACCGCGAGGCCTCCGGGGGGCGGCTCGGGCGGCGCCCCCCGGGAGTCGCCTCCGCGGGGCAGGGTCGCGCCACCCGCGCCGGACCGTGGGCTCGGCGAGGACAACGTCGATGTTGCGGCGCCCCTCGACTCGCTGCTGGTCGACGCGGTCTTCAGCCCGCTGCGGAGGTTCAACCCCGGCATGTCGGGGCTGCGACTGGGCGCCCGCCTGGCGGCCCGCCCGCGGACGGTGGGCCGGCGGGCCACGGCGACGGCCGCGGAGCTGCTCAAGGTGGCCGCAGGGTTCTCGGCGGTCGCTCCGACGCCCAAGGACCGCCGCTTCGCCGAGCAGGCATGGCGTGACAACCCGCTCCTGCGCCGTGTGCTCCAGGCCTACCTCGTCACCGGCCGGGCGGCGACGGAGCTGGTGACGGACGCCGAGCTGGGGTGGCGGGACGACGAGCGGCTCTCCTTCGTCGCCGAGAACATCGTCGAGGCCCTCAGCCCGAGCAACAACCCCGTGCTCAACCCCGCGGCGCTGAAGGCGGCGTTGGACACCGGGGGGGCGAGCTATCTGCGGGGAGCGCGCAACTTCGTCCAGGACATGGCCGTCCCGCCCCGGGTGCCGACCATGGTCGACACGTCAGCCTTCACCGTGGGGAAGAACCTCGCGGTGACCCCGGGGTCGGTCGTGATGCGCACGGACGTCTTCGAGCTGATCCAGTACGCCCCGCAGACGGCGCGGGTGCGGGCCGTACCGCTGTTGATGGTGCCTCCGACCATCAACAAGTACTACGTCGCCGACCTCGCGCCGGGCCGAAGCATGGTGGAGCACTTCGTCGCCTCGGGTCAGCAGGTGTTCATGATCTCGTGGCGCAATCCCGACCGGAAGCATGCCGACTGGGGCCTGGACACCTACGTGCAGGCCGTCCTCGAGGCGTTGGGAGCGGTGGAGGACATCTGCGCCACCGACAAGAGCGTGCTCTTCTCGCTGTGCGCGGGCGGCATCATCTCCACCCTGGCACTCGGCCACCTCGTGGCCTCCGGGCAGGAACACCGTCTGGCGGGGTTCTCGCTCGGCGTCACGCTGCTCGACCAGTCCCGTGCGGGCCTGATGTCCTCGGTCACCAGCCCGGAGCTGGTGGCGGCCGCAGCCGCCAGGTCCCGCGCCGACGGCTATCTCGACGGCCGGTCACTGGCGGCGATCTTCGCGTGGTTGAGACCGGGGGACCTGGTCTGGAACTACTGGGTCAACAACTACCTGCTCGGCAAGCAACCCCCCGCGTTCGACGTCCTCTACTGGAACGCCGACACGACGCGGATGGCCGCCGAGCTGCACGCGGACTTCCTCGACCTGGCCGTCAGCAACGCCCTGACCCGGCCGGGAGGCGCCGAGGTGCTCGGCACGCCGGTGGACCTGTCGCAGGTCACCGTCGACTCCTACGTGGTCGCGGGCATCGCCGACCACATCTGCCCGTGGACCAGCTGCTACCGCACCGTGCAGCTGCTCGGCGGTCAGAGCCGTTTCGTGCTCTCGACGAACGGCCACATCGCTGCACTCGTCAACCCTCCCGGGAACCCCAAGTCCAGCTATCGGGCGAGCGACGACACGCCGGTCGACCCGCAGGACTTCCTCGGCTCGGTGGACCAGACCCAGGGCAGCTGGTGGACCGACTTCGTGCAGTGGCTGACCGCTCGCTCGGGCCCGGACAAGCGCGCGCCGAGGACCCTGGGCAATCCCGAGCACGAGGTGCTGGCCGAAGCGCCGGGCACCTACGTCTACGCCACGTGAGGAGCGCGACGTGACGAAGCAGCCCGCGCCCGGCGAGGCCACGCCGGCCCGGGTGCGCGTCGACGGCCTGGACATCCAGGTCTCCGTGCGCGGGAGCGGCCCGCCGCTCCTGCTCATCATGGGTCTGGGAGGCAACCTCGGAATGTGGGAGCCCCTCGAGCGGGAGCTGGTGGCGAGGGGCCTGCGCACGATCTCCTTCGACGCCCCCGGCACCGGCGGGTCCAGCGGCTGGCGGGTCCCGCGCAGGATGCCGGCCATTGCCCGCGTCGTGGAGCGGCTCCTGACGGCCCTCGGCGAGGAGCAGGTCGACGTCCTGGGCGTCTCACTGGGAGGCGCGATCGCCCAGCAGCTGGCCCATCAGGCCCCGGACCGCGTCGGCAGGCTCGTCCTCGCGGCCACCATGCCGGGGATCGGGGGCGTCCCGGGCTCGCCGGCGGTGCTCCTGAAGATGAGCACCCCGCGGCGCTACCACGACCCGGAGTACTTCCGCGCCGTCGCGGCGGAGCTGTATGGCGGCCGCTCGCGGCTGGGTGGGCCCTCGGCGATGCACCCACTTTCACGCTTCGCCCGACCGCCCACGTGGAACGGCTACCTGCAGCAGCTCTACGCCATCCAGGGCTGGAGCAGCGTGCCGTGGCTGTACCGGCTGCCGCAGCCGACGCTGGTGATCTCCGGCGACGACGACCCCATCGTGCCGCTCATCAACGGACGCATCCTCGCGTGGCTCATCCCCCGGGCGCGCCTTCACGTCGTCCGCGGCGGCGGGCACCTCTTCCTGCTGGAGGAACCCGCGACCTCCGCCGTCGAGATCGCCCAGTTCCTGCAGGACCGATCGGGCCCCGCGCCGTCCCGTGCGAGCGGCTCCTCACCTCAGCTGCGGGACCAGACCACTCTGCACCACCGACGAGAGGACCGGACATGACCAGCACCGGGTACGACCACCTTGGCGAGGCCCTGGGCACCGACTTCTTCGCGGTCCGGGAGCAGTTCACCGACGAACAGTGGGACCGGTTCATCACCACCCGACGGTTCGTCGACGAGGACGTCGTGCCGGTCGTCGGGGACTACTGGGAGCGGGCGGAGCTGCCCTGGCCGCTGATCCGGAAGCTGCCGGGACTCGGCCTGGTCGGAGAGGACATCCAGGGTTACGGCTGCGCCGGCATGAGTCCGATGGCCTGCGGGCTGGTGCACATGGAGCTGCACCGTGGTGACGGCAGCCTCGGGACGTTCCTCGGCGTGCACGCGGGCCTGGCGATGAAGGCGATCGCGATGTGCGGCTCCGAGGAACAACGCACCCGCTGGCTGCCGGACATGGCGACCATGGACAAGCTGGGGGCGTTCGCCCTCACCGAACCCGACCACGGGTCGGACTCCATCGCGCTGGAGACCACCGCACGCCGGGCCGGCGACGAGTGGGTCCTGGACGGGAAGAAGCGCTGGATCGGCAACGGCACGATCGCCGACCTCGTCGTCGTGTGGGCGCGCAACGCCGACGACGGTGAGGTCAACGGGTTCGTCGTGGAGACGCCGGCCGAGGGCTACGAGGCCACCAGGATCGATGGCAAGCTCTCACTGAGGGCGGTGTGGCAGGCCGACATCACGCTGCGCGGGGTGCGCGTCCCGGCGGAGAACCGGCTGCCCGGCGCGACCTCCTTCAAGGACACCGGCCGGGTGCTGACCACCACGCGCAGCACCTGCGCCTGGATGGCGCTCGGTCACGCGACCGCCGCCTACGACACCGCACTGACCTACGCCCGACAGCGCCGCCAGTTCGGCAAGACGCTCGTCCACTTCCAGATCGTGCAGCAGCGCCTGGTCCACATGCTGGCCGAGCTGACCAGCATGCAGCTCTACTGCATGCAGATCGGACGGCTCGCCGACGCCGGGACGCTCAGCCCCACCATGGCCGGGCTGGCCAAGATGAACAACACCCGCAAGGCGAGGGAGATCATCGCCGATGCCCGAGACCTGCTGGGGGGCAACGGCATCCTCCTCGAGAACCACGTCATGCGGCACATGGCCGACATCGAGGGCATCCACACCTTCGAAGGCACCGAGACCATGCAGACCCTCATCGTCGGCCGGGACATCACCGGCGTGACCGCCTTCTCCTGACCGGGCGCTCCACGCGGTCGATCGGCGGCCCATCACGGTTCAGGGCCGCTCGATGCGCAGCTCGGTGACGCGCCGTCCCGCCGCCAGTGCCTTGGCCTCGAAGCCGTCGGTCGGACGCCACGCCGGGCGCTCCCCGGGCCGCACGACGAACGCGCCGTGCGCCTCGACCTGCGCGATCGCGTATGCCGCGTAGTCGGGTTGGTCGGTTGCCACCAGCAGGTGCCCCTGCAGGGCGAGCCGGGTCTCGAGGAGGTCGAGCGTGCCCACACAGACGAACCGCCGCTTGGCATGCTTGGCCTTCGGCCAGGGGTCCGGGAAGAAGAGGTGGACGGCGTCCAGCTGGCCCGGGCCGACCCGGTCCTGGAGGAACACCACGGCATCCGCGCGCTCGATGCGCAGGTTCGGGACCCCGGCAGCGTCGGCCGCCGCGAGCATCCGCGCGATCCCCGGCGTATGCACGTCGAGAGCGAGGATGTCGTGGGCGGGGTGCGACCCGGCATACCTGATCGCGGACTCGCCGTGGCCGCAGCCGACCTCGAGGACGAGCGGGGCCCGTCGACCGAAGGCCCGTTCGGGGTCCAGACGGCCCTCGGGCACCGACCGGGCCGGGCCGAGGTCCTCCAGCCGGCGGCGGTTGAGGGACGAGACGCGCCCGTGTCGCGCGTTGAAGGTCCGCACGGGAGGCTGCCTGGTCACGGGACGGATGCTAGTCAGGTGGACGCTGACGGTGCGTCAGTGGTCCGAGCGCGTCAGAGGTCCGACGAAACGGTGCGACGCTGGCGCAGGGTGATGTCGGCGCACTCGAGGCAGACCTCGGCGGGCACGACGCCGAGCCGCATCAGCCCGGCAAAGCCGAGGCACCCGACGCAGATCCCGAGGATCGACTCCAGCGCGGGGAAGAGCACCATCGCCGCGCCCAGGACGAGCAGCAGCGGCTGGGCCGCTCCGGTGGCCCAGAGGAGCAGGATCACCGCGCTCATGACGGCGCCGATCGTGGCCGCGAAGCGCTTCGGCGCGCCGGCGGTCGGCTGGCGCGCGGCCGCCACCCGCGGGCGCAGCCACCGGTCCACCCCCTGAGCGACGGGGCTGACCTGGGGACCGACGGCCGCCCGGAGGGCGAAGTCGAGCAGGAGGGGGGCGTAGAGCCACCACGCTCCGGTGGCGAGGGCGAGCACGGTCAGGACGAGGACGACGGCGGCGATCAGACGCACGGACACGTCATCGACCACCCGGGGGAAACGGCTCATGTCCGTGCAGCGCCGGCCCCACGTCGCTCATTCCCGGGGGCGGGCACATCTCACGGTCCGGACGTCAGGGTCCGAACGTCACGATCCCGTCGCTCAGTCCCTCCAGATCATGACGACCGCACGGTCGTCGGTCTCGCCGGCCTTGGCCGACGCGCAGAGTCGCTGCGCACCGCCGGTGAACCCCCGGGGGACGAGGCGCTCGGCGGCGCCGAGCATCCGGTCGACGCCGACGTTGAGGTCGCGGTGCCGGGTCTCGATGACCCCGTCGGTGTAGAGCACCAGCGCGTCTCCACGGTGGAGCTGGCCCGAGGCCCTGGTGAAGGTCGCGTCCTCGATGACCCCGAGGAGCGGGCCCGCCGTGTCGCCCTGCATGGCCCAGCGCCCGGATCCGTTGACGAACTGGACCGCAGCAGGGTGGCCGGCGTTGCCGATGCTGAACTCTCCGCTCGTCAGGTCGATCGAGACGTGCACGGCGGTGGCGAAGCCCTCGTCCCACTCCTGCCGCACCAGGTAGGAGTTGGCTGCGCCGAGGAACCGCTCGGGTTCCATCTCCCCCAGCAGCCCGCCGAGGGCCCCTGACAGCAGGAGGGCGCGGGTGCCCGCCTGGACGCCCTTGCCGGACACGTCGACGAGGACCACCTCGAGCCACTGCCCCGAGTGGGAGCGGGTCGCCACCACGAAGTCCCCCGAGAAGGACTGGCCGTAGGCCGACTCGACGGCCGTCTCCGCATGCCAACGGGTGGGCAGCTCCGGCAGCTCGCCGAAGGCGCGCAGCCGGTCACGAAGGTCGACGAACATCGACTCGCCGTGGTGGCCCTGCACCCCGATCCGGGCCCGGGACCGCGAGGTCGAGAGCATGAGGACGACGACCGCCACGATGGACGCGACCGCGATGATGATCGAGGGGGTCCACCCGCGCATGGAGCTGCTGATGACGAGCTCGGTGACGAAGGTCGCGCTGACGAGCAGCATCGCGCCGGGGGCGAGGTAGAGCCCGGCCAGCAGGACGAGGGGGGCGTAGGCACCGACGTCCACCCAGCCCTCCGTCAGCAACATGACGAGGAACAACGCGAGCCCGAGGAGGATCAGAGCGGCCACCCGGAAGGCTGGCGCGGCATACGATCGCCGGGCTCTGGTGCCACGGAAGACGGCCGGGAGTCGACGCGCAGTCATCCGTCTGCGCGCCACGATTCCGGTGTTGGTGGCCACGCTCCGCACCCTAGGACGCGACCGTTCGGTGGGTGCCGTTCTTTACCAAACTCTGGTAGAAGCGGCGCGCCTTGTGACCTAATTGTCACGTTTCATCCGG
>NZ_JBKJPP010000020.1:0-6004 GCF_046595215.1 Lapillicoccus sp.
CAGATCTTCGTCCGGGGCGTGGTCATCAAGACCGTCCCCGAGAGCGAGATCGTCGAGACCCTCATCGAGGAGGCCATGCGCATCGCCGAGAGCATGGAGCAGCCTGACGAGGCCGACAGCGGGAAGCCCGTCGTCACCGTCAGCTGAGCGTCGGCCCCCCTGCGGGCCGGGGAGAACGCCGAGCGGCAGTCAACTCGGGTGCTCGGGCAATCTCCGGTTGAGCGAGAAGAGCCGACCGAGGACGGGCATCAGGATGATGTTCAGCCCGTGGAGGATCCCGACGACCAGCAGGATCCCGCCGATCCGCGCGACCTCGGACGTGATCTGGGCCGCCGTCACCTGGCCGGTGAAACCCCGCCACCCCTCGGCCTGCTCGAACTGCACGGTGAACAGGATGTAGGCGGTGAAGATCAGGTAGTAGACGATGTCGGTCAGGACGATGTAGTTCTTCCCGGTCTGCGGGTTGTCATGGAAGACGTCCGCGGCGTAGGCCCGCCCGAACCGCTTGATGAACGGGCCGAGCCACAGCGCGATCGCCACGAGTGCCAGCGTGGTCACCATCTCGAGAATCCACCAGGGCATGTCGAGTCCTCCGTTGCGTCGTGGGGTGAGGATCAGCACCGAGGCGGCGGCGGTCACGAGACCGCACGCCCAGGCAAGGACGGTGCGCCCGGTCCGTCGGCGGCGGGTGCGGTCGTCGGCGATGCTGTCGACGACCCGGGCAAACAGGTCGGGCGAGACCGGGCGGCCGTCGCCCTCGTGCAGGGCGTCGTGCAGGCGTTCCTCGAGAGCGCTCATCGCGTCCCCCCCCAGCTTCTGGCCCATCGCGCGCAGGCCTCGTTGCAGGTGTGTCTTGACCGAGTTCGCCGACAGGCCCAGGGATGCCGCGATGTCGGGGATCGACAGGTCGAGGTAGTACCTCAGCGCCACGCAGTCGCGCTGCCTGGTCGGCAGGGAGCGCAGCGCGCGGATGACCTCGAGGCGGCCCTCCTGGTGGGTGGCCCGTTCCTCCGCCGAGGGTTCGGCCGGATGGGCAGGTGGGCGGTGCCGGAGCGAGACGAGGCCGCGCCGGTTGTGGTCCCGGGCGAGGTTGATGACGATCGAATGCAGGTATGCCGCGGCGCGCGCCTCGTCGTGAATGCGGTGTCCGCTGCGGGCCAGCCGGATGAAGGCCTCCTGCATGAGGTCCTCGGCCGCCGTGCGGTCGTCGACGAAGAAGCCCGCGAGCGAGACCAGACGCCTGCCCTCGGTGCGAAAGAGCGAGACGACCAGAGCATCCACATCGATCGTCCGACCCCCGTGGGGTGTCTCGTTGAGTGCCTCGCCGGACACCGCGGCATACGCCTCCATCGTCACGACAGACGCGCGAGCCGGGGCGTCGGGTGACAAGCAGGTCCCGGGAAAGTTTGTGCCCCGGACCTGTCGCCCGTGCTGGCCGCGCAACCGTCGGTTCATGTGTGGGGCACATCGAGCGACAAGGAGATCAACCAGTGGACAGCGCATCGGCGTCCGGGGCTCTGCGCACCAACGGACGGTCCACCGGAGGCGCGGTGATCCGGCGCCATGCGGCAGTCGGCCTGTCGTGGGGGATCGCGTGGGGTGTCGCCGCCCGCATCTGGATGGGGCTCATCACCTCCGCACCGGAGTTCAGCTGGGAGGGTACGCTCTCGATCGTCGGCACGGCCGGGCTCGCGGGGCTCTGCCTCGGGGTCGTCACCGGAGCCGGGAAGGCTGGGCGCAGCCGCTGGTGGCGCCTCACGGCCATCCCGTCCCTGATGCTCTTCATGAGTCCCGGGCTGGTCTTCCTCCCGGTGCTTCTCCTGGGCGGCTGGTCGCTCGCCGGTCGCGGACCGGTGTCGGTGACGGTTCTCGTCGGGGGAGTCGGTCTGCTCGCTCCGTCGGGGCTGGCGTGGTTCCTCGAGAGCACGGACCCCACTGTCATCGCACCGAGGACCGCGCAGATCCTCGTCGGGGCCGCGGTGCTGGGGCTCGCCATGGCCTTCGGCGGGCGCGGGATGTTCCGCCGCGGCGACGCCCCCGGCACCGTGGTGGTCGACAGCGATCCGAACGACAGGCACCATGTACCTCGTGCTGCGCATCGGCTCTCCCGTGCAGGCCTTGTCGATCGGCGATCGAGATGAGGCCCTGGAGCTGTGCGCCCGTACCCCGGCGGCCAACGTCTTCGTCGCCTCACGGATCGAGGAGGGCGCCCTGCACTCGATGCCGGGATCCCTGTTCGGCTACCGCCCCGGCAGGGAGCTCGCGGGGGTGTGCTGGGTCTCCTCGAACGTCGTCCCGGTCGAGTGCGACGACGAGGCGATCGAGGCGCTAGCCACCCGGGTCCGGCGGTGGCACCGGGGGTGCGCCTCGATCTTCGGTCTGCGCCCCCAGGTCGAGGCGATGTGGGGCCAGCTGGCGCCGCACTGGGGCGCCCCCCGGGCAATCCGCGCCGTTCAGCCGCTGCTGGCCACCTCGACCCACCCGCGTGACCTCGGGGTGGCCATCGACCCGCGGGTGCGCCCGGCGCGTGGCCACGAGGTCGACATCGTGCTGCCCGCAGCCGCGGCGATGTTTACCGACGAGATTGGCTACCCGCCTTATCACGGCTCCTCCCGCGGCTACCGGGCCATCATCTCGGGGCTCGTCACCGAGGGACACACCTTCGTGTGGGTCGAGGACGGGGAGGTCCTCTTCAAGGCCGACGTCGGCTCAGCGGCGATCGGCGCCGCCCAGATCCAGGGCGTCTGGCTCGCGCCCAGGCTGCGGGGCCAGGGCCTCGGCGGTCCGCTGATGGCGGCGGCCACGGCCCTGATCATCGAGCGGGTCGCCCCGCTGGTCACGCTCTACGTCAACGACTACAACGCGCCAGCGCGAGCGACCTACCGCGCCATCGGTTTCGAGGAGATCGACACCTTCATGACCGTGCTCCTCTGAGCTGACCGTGCTCCTCTGAGCCGGGCCGGCGGCTGCCCGGCATACAGGTGGGAGTATGCCGTGGTGCCCCACCCGCGGGGCAGGCCCGCCCCCGGGTCGGGGGGCGGGCCCGCACGCCAGGACAAAGCCTGGGGCGAACCGAGGATCAGCCGGTGACCTTGGACAGGGTCGGGTCGTTGGCGTAGGCCTCCTTGGCGTTCTCCTTGGTGACGATGACCGGAGCGAGCAGGTTGGCCGGGACGACCTTGACGCCGTTGTTGTAGGACTTCTCGTCGGTGACCTTCGGCTTCTGACCCTTCTGCATGGCGGTCAGCATGGTGATCGTGTCCTTGACGAGGTTGCGCGTGTCCTTGTTGATGGTGGAGTACTGCTCACCAGCCATGATCGACTTGACGGACTCGACCTCGGAGTCCTGACCAGTGACGACCGGGACCGGCTTTCCGGCAGCCTTGACCGAGGTGATGATCGCGCGACCAAGGGTGTCGTTGGGGGACAGGACGCCGTCGAGGGTCGCGCTGGTGTAGCTGCCCGTGAGCAGCGTGTCCATCCGCTTCTGGGCGTTCTCGGCCTTCCACCCCTGGGTGACGACCTGCTGGAAGTCCGTCTGCTTCGAGGTGACGACCAGGGTGCCGTCCGTGATCTTCGGCTTGAGGACGTCCATGGCCCCGTCGAAGAAGACCTGGGCGTTGGCGTCGTCGGGCGAGCCGGCGAAGAGCTCGATGTTGTAGGGACCGTTGGGCTTCTTCTTGGCCATCCCGTCGAGCAGGGCCTGGCCCTGGAGCTGGCCCACCTTGCGGTTGTCGTAGGCGACGTAGTAGTCGACCGCGTCGGTGTTCTTGACCAGGCGGTCATAGGCGATGACCTGGGCCCCGGCGTCCTTCGCGGCCTTGAGCTGGGTGCCCAGCTGCGAGCCGTCGATGGCGCCGACGACGATGACCTTGGCACCCTTGGTGATCATGGCCTGGATCTGGTTCTGCTGCTCCGAGACGCCACCGTTGGCGAACTGCACGTCGGCCTTGAATCCGGCGGCTGCCAGCTGGGTGTTGAAGAGGCTCTCGGCCAGGACCCAGTTCTCCGAGGTCTTCTGCGGCAGGGCGACACCGATGGTGGCGTCAGCCGCGAACCCGGAGGCCGATGACCCGCCGGTCGCACCGGACCCGCCGGTGCCCGCGGTGTCGTTGGCCCGAGCGCAACCGGTCATGGCAAGGGCGGCCACGGATGTGACTGCCAGCACCTTGGCGAAGGGACGCATGTGCTCTCTTTCCTTTCGGCGCGTCGGCAATGACGCGCGGTGGTGCGTGCCGGGCGGCGCCCGGCACGAGATGGGGGGTGGTCAGGCGCCGCGCGAGATCGTCTCCGAGGTCGACTGGACCTCGGTCGCGGCGTTCGGTGGCGGGCTCTCCTGGACTGAGGAGCTGCGACGCATGTTCCTGGTGAGCATGCCGATGATCGACGGCTTGCCCTGCGACTTGTTGTAGACGTCGAAGGCGACCGCGATGAGGAGCACGAGACCCTTGATGATCTGGGTCGCGTCCGCGCCGATGCCGAGCAGCTGCAGGCCGTTGTTGAGCACGGCCATGACCAGGCCACCGATGATCGAGCCGATGACCGTCCCGACACCACCGGTGACCGCCGCGCCGCCGATGAAGACGGCGGCGATGGCGTCGAGCTCCCAGCCGACGCCGTCGAAGGGGCCGGAGGCGTTGGAGCGGGCGACGAACATCATCCCGGCCAGGGCCGCGAGGATCGCCATGTTCATCATGACGAGGAAGTTGATCTTCTTGCTGCGCACGCCCGAGAGCTCGGCGGCGTGGCGGTTGCCGCCGACCGCATAGATGTGGCGGCCGATGATGGTGCGGGTCGAGATGAAGCCGTAGAGCAGGACGAGGACGCCCAGGATGAGGCCCGAGACGGGGAAGGAGGTGCCCCGGCGGCCCGAGGCGAAGAGGAGGGTCGCCGCGATGATGGCCACGCTGACCAGCCCGAGCCGCAGCCACATGATCCACGACGGCTCGAGGTCGGCGCCGACCTTGCGCAGCGCGCTGCGGCTGCGGACCCCGCCGAACACGACACCGGCGACGAGCAGGAGACCGATGAGCACGGTGAGGTTGTTGTATCCCGTGCTCGGGCCCACCTCGGGCAGGTAGCCCGCGCCGATGACCTGGAAGTCCTTGCCCACCGGGATCGTGTTGGACTTGCCGACGAACTGGTTGGCCCCGCGGAAGATGAGCATCCCGGCGAGGGTGACGATGAAGGCGGGGATGCCGACGTAGGCCACCCAGACGCCCTGCCAGACCCCGATGAGGGCGCCGAGGGCCAGGCCGAGCAGGACCCCGACGAACCAGGGCAGGCCCCAGTCACGCATGGTGATGGCCACGACGATGCCGACGAAGGCGGCGATCGAGCCCACCGACAGGTCGATGTGGCCGGCGATGATCACCAGCACCATGCCGATCGCCAGGACGAGGATGTAGGAGTTGCCCTGGAAGAGGTTGATGACGTTGTCCGGCGTCAGCGTGAGGCCGCCGGTCCTGATCTGGAAGAAGATGATGAGCGCCACGAGGGCGAAGATCATGCCGAGCTGTCGGGTGTCGCCACCGAAGATCTTCTTGACCGTGTTCATGGGATGTCTTCCTGGGCTGTCTCGTGGTGGGCTGTCTCGTGGTGGGTGGGGGAGTCAGGCGCTGGCGGCGGTCGGTGTGGCGCTGCCCGCCGAGGCGCGTGTCATGAGGCGCATGAGCGACTCCTGGTCGGCGTCGGCCTTGGCGACCACGCCGGTGATGGCGCCCTCGAAGATCGTGTAGATCCGGTCCGAGAGACCCAGCAGCTCGGGCAGCTCGGACGAGACGAGGATCACGCCCTTGCCCTCCTCGGCGAGCTTCTGGATGATCCCGTAGATCTCGAACTTAGCGCCCACGTCGATGCCCCGGGTCGGTTCATCGAGGATCAGAAGCTGGGGGTCGGTGTACATCCACTTGGAGAGCACGACCTTCTGCTGGTTGCCGCCGGAGAGCTTGCCGACGCCCGAGGTCACGCTGGGCGCCTTGATGTTGAAGCTCTTGCGGTAACC
>NZ_JBKJPP010000105.1:0-2583 GCF_046595215.1 Lapillicoccus sp.
ACGGCACGTTCGCCAAGCGGTTCATCGACGACCAGGAAGCCGGCGCACCGGAGTTCACGGCCCTGCGCAAGAAGGGTGCCGAGCACCCGATCGAGGCGACCGGCAAGGAGCTGCGCGCCCTGATGAGCTGGATCAAGGACAGCGACAGCGACTACGTCGAGGGCTCCGCCGCGCGCTGACCTGTCCGCCCATTCCCGAGCAGGTATGCCGGCCGGGTCTCGAGGCGTCCACAACTCCCCAGCTGAGGAGTTGTGGACGCGAGGTGGCGGGCTGGGCGTCCACAGGTCCCCATCCGCGGACTTGTGGACGGCAGGCGGCTGGCTGGGCGTCCACGGCTCCTCAGGTGAGGACGGCGAGGATCGTCGTGACCGGCTTGCCGCCGAGCGCTGGTGCGGCGGCGGTTGAGTCCCACACGGTGGCCATCCTGGCGACGGACGCGTGGGCCGCGTCAAGGGTGTCCACGCCCGAGGTCGAGGTACACGTACCGCGGGTCGTCGACCGGCTGGTGCACGACATGGCGGCGCACCCCGGAGCCGGCACGGTCTGCGGGGTCCCGGTCGAATGCTGCCTTCCACGTGGGCAGGTCGCTGATCCGGTGCTCGATGTGGACGGTGAACATGGTGGCCTGCGGTTGGCGTGAGTCGGTCCCTGCAGCGGATCGCGATGTGGGCCGACGGGACATCCCGAGAACATGCTCACGGTGCGCACGTACGGAGCCACCCGAGCGCCGTAGACCCCCCGGCTAGTGCCGGTACCGTGCAATGAGAGGATCACGGCCTCTGCGGTTGCACGGGTGGGTTGTGGCCAGTTGTGGTATTCGGCTCGTTTGACGTACCGCTTGGTGTACTTGCGTTTGACCACGCGGGGGTTGGCGCGTAGGCGTCGTCGCGGGAGAAGTCGGTGGATGAGTTCGGCGATGGCATGTCGCCAGAGTCAGGCGGTGGTGTCGCCAGCATCAGGGGGGAAAGCGGCTCATGTGACATATCCGTGGGTGGTTTGGGGGGCTGCTGGGGTTCAACACACCGTTCCCGCAGAGGTTCTTGAGCTGTCGTACGGTCCAGAACCAGTGATGCGGAGAACGGCGTGCGCGCTGTCAGCCCATGGCGTGCCCTTTTGGGCGTGGATAAGACGGTCATCGAGGGGATCGAGTTCGACGAGGACGCGGAGTTGCTCGTGGCCCGGGTGCGTCCGGTGCGCCGGGCGCAGGGCCGGTGTGGGCTGTGCCAGCGCCGGTCTCCGGGCTACGACGGCGGCGAGGGTAGGCGGCGGTGGCGGACGCTGGACCTGGGCACGATCCGGGCGGTGGTGGAGGCCGACGCGCCGCGGGTGACCTGCCGCCAGCACGGGGTGGTCGTCGCGTCGGTGCCGTGGGCGCGGCACGGCGCGGGGCACACCTACGCCTTCGACGAGACGGTTGCCTGGCTGGCGACGCAGTCATCGAAGTCCACGGTCACCGCGTTGATGCGGGTCGCGTGGCGGACCGTGGGCTCGATCATCACCCGGGTCTGGGCCGACGTCGACGCCGGCCCAGACCGCCTCGACGGGCTGGTCAGGATCGAGATCACCCACACATCATCAAGAATGGCCACAAGTACGTAATGGTCGTGGTCGATCAGGACGCCCGCCGACTGGTGTGGGCCGCTCCGGGACGTCAAGCGGCGGTGATGGACGTCAAGAGGCCGTTCCCGTATGACCAGGGTCTACCGGCGCTCGTCGGTGTCAACGTCGTTCATGCTCGCTGCGCTGCGCGTGCTCCACGTTGACACCTCCCACGCTCTGGTGGGGGCAGCCTGGATCGAGGAATGGCCATTCATGGCCTCGAGCGGCGCTACCGTCAAGGGACGTTCGTCCGGGGCGTCGCCCCTCACCCTTGGATGTAGAAGGCGTTGGTCTGCGAGACAGAAGGATCGGTGACCTTTGCGTCGAGAGCGGCGAAAGTAAAAAGGACTTCGTCGGACGTTCTAGTCGCGGGGTTGTAGCAGAGGTAGTCCCTCGGCCTGTTCACCCCTAGCCTCTGGGTGCAACCCTTCTTCGTGATGTACAGGTCGTCCAGCTTGGCCTGGACGACGCCCACCTGGTCGGTAGACCTCACCACAGCCGTGGTCGAGCTTTGCGAGAGCACCGTGCCCGGGTTGGTCGGGAGCGGGAAGGCGGCCGGCCAGGTACTGGATGATCCGCCTCCGCTGGCCGAGGCCGCGCCAGAGTTGAGGACGACGACCGCAAGCGTGGCGGTGGACATGGCAATCGCGGCGAACTTGTTCATGAACTCTCCTCGTGAACCAGAATCTGACGGTGTCCTGCTCCCCGGTGGGGTGAGCCTAGAGTCCGCTCGCCGCGGTGCCAGAAGCAATCGAACGTTGGTCTTAGTACCCCGCGCCTGCGACCCACCCAACCGTCCACTGATTTAACACAGCGAGATCATCTGACGTTTAGCCGCTTAGGGCCTGCGATTATTTAAGGTGGTCTAGATCGGGCGTGTCGCGGGTGGGGTTGAGCGAGTAGTTCCACTCGCCGTGAAAGGCGTGGCGGGTGAGGATCCCGTTTGTTTCCATGGCTTTCATCTGTTTGTCGGGGATTTCGACG
>NZ_JBKJPP010000071.1:0-16588 GCF_046595215.1 Lapillicoccus sp.
CTTGTCGAAGCCGACCTTCTCCAGGACCTTCCCGATGGCCTTGGCGATCAGCTTGGCGATGAACAGGCCGATGAGCAGGATCAGGATGAACCCGATCAGCTTGGGCACGAACGTGACGACCGCGGTCAGTGCGTTCTTGAGTGCGTCTTCCATGGTGGACCTCCCTGAGGGGATGGAGTGAACGGACGCGGGTCAGCGCCCGCCAGCAAGCAGGATCAGCCGGTCAGTGGAGGCCGCCACCCCCTCGCGCGGCGCCGGGGGACCAGCACGAGGTGACGACCGGAAGACGACGGGGTCAGCGGCCCGCCACACACCTCCCGCGTCGGTCCAACCGCCAGCACGGCCCGGGCCGGAGTGGCCGCCACACGACGTCGCAGGCCCCCTGGCTCCGCCGCTACCGGCAAGGACTGGTGACATCTCATTCCCCGTTCACATCGTTCCTGATGAGCCACCGGGGTCTGGGGTGACACAGCCGAGCAGGACGGCCAAGGTCATGCGAGAGAGGCAACAACGCCCCCTACGCAGGCGGTACCCCGACCTGCGCTGCGACACCCCTCACGGAGCTGTTCAGCACGGGCCTATAGGGGTGGTGGCCCTGGTGGTCGCGGGCGGGAGGACGGGTTCGGGGGTGGTGGACCAACCGGTAGCAGACCCGTTGCCGGGCGACGTCCAACACCACGGCGAACGGTGGCCAGTCCCCCTCCCCGACCGTCCAGCATCGTCCGTGCGCCGGACCGCAGCAGGCCCTAGCGAGCGACGGACTGGTGGGCGCGACGACCGCATCACGAACCTGGGCGGGTAGAGCCCCCATGGCGGTGGACCTCCGACGCAGGTGTGAGCAACTGAGTGGGTTGCCGAGGTCCGGGGCAACCCTTCAAGAAGGCGCAGGCCGAAGACTGCTCACCCCCATCTGCATCGACGCTGCACAAGGAGACACCCGCAGACAGGGGATCACGCCAACCCCTCGGTCAATGTCCGTGATCAGCGCGCCGGCTCCCTGGGCGCGCTCAGCTGCCGGGGCGGAGCACCGGGCCGAGCGCGGTGAGCACTGAGACGTCCTCGATCGTCGGTGGGGTCGGGGGCGAGCCGCCATCAGCGATCTCGCGCATCGTCTTGCGCAGGATCTTGCCCGAGCGGGTCTTGGGCAGCGCGGCAACGATGTCGACCTGGCGCAGGGCCGCGACGGCCCCGACCTCCGAGCGCACCCGAGCCACGAGCTCGGCCCGGATCCGGTCGCCGTCGACGTCGCCGTCGACGCCGGACTTGAGCACCACCAGGGCGCGCGGGACCTGCCCCTTGAGCTCGTCCATGACACCGATCACGGCACACTCGGCGACGGCCTCGTGACCGGCCAGCGCCGCCTCGATCGAGCCGGTCGACAGCCGGTGCCCGGCGACGTTGAGCACGTCGTCGGTGCGTCCCATGACGAAGAGGTAGCCGTCCTCGTCGAGATAGCCGCCGTCCCCGGTGAGGTAGTAGCCGTCGAAGGCCGACAGGTAGGACGCGACGTAGCGCTGGTCATCCTGCCAGAGGGTCGGCAGCGTCCCGGGGGGCATCGGCAGCCGGAGGCAGATCGCCCCCTCCGTGCCGGCCGGCACCTCGGCGCCGCGCTCGTCGAGGATCCGCACGGCATACCCCGGGACCGGCAGGGACGGCGACCCCGGCTTGATCGCCAGGTCCTCGATGCCGCGGGGGCTGGCCGCGATCGGCCACCCCGTCTCGGTCTGCCACCAGTTGTCGATCACCGGGACGCCGAGCCGGTCGCCGGCCCACTTCCACGTGTCGGGGTCCAGTCGCTCTCCGGCGAGGAAGAGGGTGCGCAGGCAGGAGAGGTCGTGCTCACCCATCCTGGTGCCCGCCGGGTCGTCCTTCTTGATCGCCCGGTATGCCGTGGGTGCCGTGAACATCGACACCGCACGGTGCTCGGCGATCACCCTGAAGAATGCCCCGGCATCGGGAGTGCCGACCGGCTTCCCCTCATAGAGAACGCTGCTGCAGCCCGTCAGCAGTGGCGCGTAGACGATGTAGGAGTGGCCCACGACCCACCCGACGTCACTCGCGGTGAACCACGTCTCCCCCGGGTGGACGTCGAAGATGTTCTCCATGGACCATCGCAGGGCGACGGCGTGGCCGCCGTTGTCGCGGACCACGCCCTTGGGCTTCCCGGTCGTGCCGGAGGTGTAGAGGATGTAGAGCGGGTCGGTCGCGGCGACCTCGACGCAGTCGGCGCCGGCCTCGGCGGCGGCGCTGGAGACGAAGTCGCGCCAGTCGACGTCCCGCTCGCCGAGCTCGGCGGGGCCCTGCTCGCGTTGGAGGATGACGCAGCGGCCGGGCTCGTGTGAGGCGCGCGCGATCGCCGCGTCCAGGAACGGCTTGTAGTCCACGACCCGGGTCGGCTCGACGCCGCAGGACGCCGACAGGATCACCTTCGGTTTCGCGTCGTCGATCCGGGCGGCCAGCTCTGCAGGAGCAAACCCGCCGAAGACCACGGAGTGCACGGCCCCGATCCGGGCGCACGCGAGCATCGCGACGACGGCCTCGGGCACCATCGGGAGGTAGATCAGGACCCGGTCCCCCTTGACCACGCCCTCCCCCACCAGCGCGCCGGCGAGGCGCCGCACGTCGGCGAGCAACCCGGCATACGTGATCGAGCGTTGGGTGCTCGTGACGGGCGAGTCGTAGTGGATCGCGACCTGCTCGCCCCGGCCGGCCCCGACGTGTCGGTCGAGGGCGTTGAAGCAGGTGTTGAGCGTGGCGCCCGGGAACCAGCGGTAGAAGGGAGGCCTGCTGTCGTCGAGAACATCGGTGGGCGGCACGATCCAGTCGATCAGCTCAGCCGCCTCCGACCAGAAGGCCTGGGGGTCCGCCAGGCTGCGGGCGTAGGTGCGCGCGTAGGCGCCGGGGTCGCTCATGGACCTGAGCCTGCCGCAGCCGGGCCGCCCTGACCAGAGCCAGGGGGGGCGACGTGCGCCGGGGACCTCACGGAGTGCGCCGAGTGGTCCGGCGCCATCTGACAGCATGCGACTTGTGGAGATCTCGTCGCTGGCGCAGTTGCGCACCTGGCTGGTCGAGGGTCGGCCGCTGACCGGCCTGCGACTGCAGGACCTCGACCTGGGCCCCGTCGAGCCGCAGCTGCTGCGCCGCGCGGACGTCGACGGCCTCGTGGTACTCGGGGGTCACGTGTCGCGCACCCTCGTCGCCCACCTGCAGGCGCACGGAGCGGTCGTCTTCGCGCGCAACGACACCGCGCCGGTCGACGTCTTCCGGGCGCACCTCTACACCGGACCCGAGCTGTATGCCGGGCTGAGTGGACCTGGCGGGTACGCCGACACGGTCGACTCCCGGGCCTACGCCTGGTCCAGGGATGCCCGACTCTCGCGCGACGCCTACGCGACGCTCCTGCGGGCCATCCACGACGACTCGATGAGCGACGCCCTGTCGGAGTGGGTCGAGGGCCGGCAGGTCGTCGGCGTGATGGGCGGGCACGCAGCCGACCGCGGAACGGCTGGGTATGCCGCGTCGGCTCACCTCGGCCGCGACCTCGCCGCGGCAGGGTTCCTCGTCGCGACGGGCGGCGGTCCCGGGGCCATGGAGGCGGCCAACCTCGGGGCGGTCGCCCCCTCCAGCTCGGCCCTGACGGCGGCCCTGGTGACCCTGGCGCAGGTCCCGTCCTTCCGACCGGACGTCGGGGCGTGGGCACGCGTGGCGTTCCAGGTGCTCGAGTCGTTCGGGCCGGCCGGCACGCCCAGGCCACGGTCGCTCGGGATCCCGACGTGGTTCTACGGGCACGAGCCACCCAACGTCTTCGCCGAGGGCATTGCGAAGTACTTCTCCAACGCCGTCAGGGAGGACGGCCTGCTGACCCGGTGCAACGCCGGAGTCGTCGTGCTCCCGGGGGCTGCCGGCACGGTGCAGGAGATCTTCCAGCTCGCGACCCGGCTCTACTACGCACCGGAGGAGGCGGCCCCGCCGCCGCTCGTCCTCGTCGGGAGACACCACTGGACCACAGTCCTGCCGACCGCCCAGCTGCTCGGGGCCCTGGGAGCCGGCCGGGCCATGGGTGACGCCCTTCACCTGGTCGACACCATCGAGGCGGCCATCGCCCTCGTCTGTGGAGAGCACCGACCTCTGGGGAGCGCGGGTTCCTAGAGGGTGCCGAGCGAGCGGACGGCAATCCAGAGGCCGACGAGGATGACGATGATGGCGGTCAGCAGCGGGAGCCGCCGGGACCAGCGCAGCACCAGCGCCTGACCGGGCAGCGCCAGCTGTCCTACCCGCAGCGCGTTCCACCGCTCGAAGCGGTCTCGTGCGGCGACGAGCAGCAGACCCGTCCCCACGAGCGCTGCAGCCATGCCGATGCCGTAGAACAACACCAGGACAGCACCGAACCACGCTCGTCCCAGGGCGATCCCGCCCAGGAGCACCAGCAGGGCCGAGGGGCTGGGCACCATGCCGCCGACCAGTCCCACCGCGGCGAGCCGTCCGTTGGAGAACAAGCGCCTCGTGGGAGGTGTCGCGTGGTCATGGTCGTGCCCGCGGTCATGGTCATGGTCGTGCCCGCGGTCATGGTCATGGTCATGGTCATGGTCATGGTCGTGCCCGTGGTCGTGATCGGCCGGCTGCGGTTCGGTGGTGACCGTGAGCCCGTGAGGGCGCTGGGCCGCCTGGGGGGTCGCCAGTGCCAGGACCTCTGCGTCCTGGTGACTGCCCGGGGCGTCACGGGATGACTCGTGGGTGTCACCGGCGGGCCCGTGCGTGTGACCGGCTGGACCGTGGGTGTGACCTCCGGGGCCGTGCACGTGGCCCGACCGTGCGCTGCGCAGCAGGCTGATGCCGATGCCGGTGAGCAGGACCCCGCTGATCAGGCCCAGCCACGGGTAGGCCTGCTCGGGGGCGACCAGGACGGCCGCCGTCAGGGCCACCCCGAGCAGGAGGACCCCGATCGTGTGGGTCACCGTGACCGAGACGCCGATCACCGCGGCCTGGCGCCAGGTGCCACTGCGCCCCACCAGGTAGGCGGCCATCAGCGTCTTGCCGTGACCCGGGGCGAAGGCGTGCAGCGCGCCCAGGAGGATCGACAACAGCACCGCCAGCACGGCGAACCCCGGCGTCAGGTCGGCGCGGGAGACCAGGTCGGTGTAGGCCGTGGTGATCTGGTCCAGTCCGCGAAACGGGGTGTTGGGCAGCAGTGCGGACGGGCCCGACCTCGTCACCTCACCGGCGCCGGCCACGACCGTGAACGCCGCGGATCTCTGGTCCAGCGGAGACGTCAGGAGATCCTGGGGGTAGGCGCTCAGCTCCTTCGATGGGCTGACCGTCGGCACGTCACTGCCGGACAGGGCAACGCCGTCCCCGACCGCGGTCACCTCGTGCCAGCCGACACGGCCTCCTGTGGGCGCAGCCTGGTAGGACACCGTCCGGCCCACGAGGGACGCGCCGGTGGCGGGAACGCGCAGCGTGCACTCGAGCCTGCTGGTCGCCAGCCCCGCGGCCCCGGGCAGCAGCTGGAGCCGACTCCCCGTCACGCCGAGGGCCTGCACCTGGTCAGTAACCCGGATCTGTGCTGCCGCGGCGAGATTCGCACACTCCTTCACCCGCCAGGCGTCGGCCCCGGCCGGCTGCTGCCCGGACGCAGCGTCCGGGAACGCCTGGAGCGTGGGGATCTCTGCACGATCCACGACGACATCGATGTCGATCGTCGTGGGCCCGACATGGATGCCGCTGTAGTAGTTCACGGTGAAGTTGCCGAGGGGGTGGGCGGAAGCCGCTGGCGCCGACACCAGTGCGAAGCCGGCCATCATCATGAGGCTGACGGCGAGCGCGCGGACCCGCCGGTGCCCGCCGCCTGGCAGCCTCACGGGGCCTTCTTCTGCAGCTCGGCCAGCGCCGCCTTGGCCAGGGGCGCCTGGACGGGAGAGAAGTAGGGGTTGATCGCCAGGGACTTCTCCAGCGAGACCTTCGCCTCGGCGTCGCGATCGAGGGACTTCTCGATCATCCCGCGGTGGTAGGCGAACAGGGCGTTCTTCATCCCCAGACGGTCTGCGGCAACGGCATGCGGCAGCGCCTCGGCGTCCCGCCCCGAGGCATGCAGGGCCCACGCGTAGGCGTCCTCGACGTGGACACTGTTTCGCTGGTCGATCTGCGCCTGGGCAGCACTCAGGGCCCGCGGCGCGCGCCCGTTGTCGGCGTCGAAGAGGGACAGCTCGAGGTCGACGTTGGCGCCCTGGGCCCGGAAGAGCTTGGCGCTCGCCTCGATCAGGGCGAGCTGCGCCGCAGCCTCCTGGGTGCGGTTCACCGACGTGAGCAGGTCGGCATATTCGATCAGGTAGATCGGCTGAGGCAGGCGCGACGTGACCTCCTGCCAGTCGGTGATCGCCTCGCCCGTGCGCCCCTGAGCGGCTTCGACGCGCGCGCGACCCGCGAGTAGCGGGACATAGCTCGGGTTGCGCTCGAGCCCTGCGGCGAAGTGCTGCTCGGCGGTGGCGAGGTCGCCGCTGTTGAACGCGAGCTCGCCCAGGTACTGCTGCGCGAACGCGATATCCCCCGGGCTCTGCGCCACCGCGAGCGCGCGCTCGAGGGCGAACTTCGCCCCGGCGTTGTCCCCGCGCAGCTCATATGAGTAGGAGACCCGCGAGTAGGACGCCACGCCAGGCTTGAGATCGACCATCCGCTGCAACGCGGTGAATGCCTCCGGGTAACGGCCCAGCTCGACCAGGGCGTCGACCATGATGCCGAGGTTCCCCGCGGCATACGGGTCCTTGGTGTCCACAGACTGGGTCAGCTGGAGGGCCTCGCCGAACGCGTGTCGCGACGCAGCGAGTGTTGCCTGCCCCGTGATCGCCCCAGTGTTGTCATCGGGGCGCAGCCGCAGCGACGTCGCGAAGGCGCCGTCGGCCTTGCCGTAGTAGGACGGGTCAGCGGTCAGCCTCGCCTGGACGGTGTAGAGCGAACCCAACGACGACCACGCCGACCAGTCATCGGGCAGCGCACGCAACCGGTCCTGCAGCGCGGCTGCGGCCTTGGTGGCATCGGCGCCGTTGATGACCTGGGCCGGGGGAGCAACCACCCCGCCGCTCACCGCGGGGTCGGACCCGGTGCGGCCGACCCCGCCGGCAATCGCGCCGAAGGTCAGCATGAGCACCGACAGGCCGATCACTGTCGCGATCTGCCGCACCGAGGGGCGTCTCCTCCGCGAGGTCGTCTCATGCGGAGGTTTCTCACTTCGAGGTGCCTGGAGGGTGCTCACCCGGTGGGTCCGGTGGAGACCAGGTCTGCGGAGACCACCAGGTTGTCCGGATACTTTCCCAGGGCCGAGTCGAAGGTGCCATCGCAGGTGATCAGGTGGACGCTGGGCTTCCCGTCGGTGCGGTAGACAACCTGATCGGGGTAGTTCGTGCGTGGGTAGGTAGTTTTCCCGACGACCTTGAACGTTGCGGATGTCTTGTCGGCGCGGTCCACGACCACCAGGTCGCCCTCGACCAGGTCCTTGAGGCGGGCGAAGACGGCCGGCCCGGCCCGGCTGGTGACGTGTCCGGCAATAATCGTCGCCCCCTGGGCGCCGGGGCGAGGCCCGTCGCTCCACCAGCCGATGTCGCTGAACTGGGTCGGCGCGCCGAGGACCTGGTCGGCCTGGACCTGCAGGCCCACGAGTGCCTGGTTGATGTTGAGCCTCGGAATGTGCACGGCCGTAGCCGTCGCCGAGCTTTCGTCGCTCGCGGTGAGTGGGGGCGGTTCCGCCCCGACGCTCGCGGCGACCTGGTCCGCGCCGGGAATGTTCAGAGCCGGAGACGCTGCTCCCGCCTGGGCGACGTCACCGCCGACATGGCTCCCGGTCTGCGGATCGCCCGCCTGCGGATCGGCCGCCTGCGGATCGACAGTGGCAGACGACACAGCCGTGGCCGCATCCTGCCGCTCGATCAGGTGCTGCAGACCCATCCCCGATGCCACGAGGGCCAGCGAGGCGCCGGCGACCATCACGGTGCGGTAGGCCCGGCTCCGGCCGAGTAGAGCGGCAATGTCGGGACGTTTCATGGTTACCACGCTCTCATGTCAACACCATCACGTTCACCAGCGTCACGTTCACCAGCGTCACGTTCACCACCACCGCCGGAGCCGAAGCGGTCGGGCTCGCGCCCGACCACTCCGGCTCCGTGTTGGGTCAGGAGGTGCTGACAGCCTTACCGGACTGACGACGCTCACGACGGTAGAGCAGGAAGCCTCCACCGGCAGCGAGCACCCCGGCGAACCCACCGAGGACACCCGGCAGCATGGCAGCGTTGTCGCCCGACGCGGGGGTCTCGGCTCCCGTGTTCATGGCACCGCGAGGTGATGCCGCACCCGCACCCGAGCCGGAGTTCGGCAGGGCGAGGTACGGGAACGAGGTCCCGAAGGCGACGTCGTTGGCGTTCACGCCGTCACCAGCCGCGAGCGGCTTGACCAGGGTCACGCCCGTGGGAGCGCCGGCCTTGTCGACCTTCACCGCACCCTCGACGGCCTGAAGCTCGATGTCGACGACATCGTCGGCGAGCCGGCGCCCGTTCGGGAAGCCGGCATTGTCACCGGCCAGCACACCGAGCCGGTTCGGGCTGCTGCTGGGCTTGATCGAGGTGTTGAGACGCAGCATCTCCGCCGGAGTGGGGTTCGCGGGCTGGTTGAGGCCCTTGAGCCCGGTCAGGAAGATCGCGACCAGGTCGTTGCGCGGCGTGGGAGGCGCCTTGATCCCGTAGATCTTCTCGATCAACATGGGCACCTCAGGCGTGGTGACCTTGTCGACCACCGGCTGGACCGTCCGGTCCTTCTCCGGCGGGAGGGCGTTGAAGGCGTCCTTCAGGCCGGTCGGCACGACGATCTCGTTGACGAGCGGGTTGCCCAGTCGGGAGACCTGGACGTAGTCGCCGCTGTACTTCTGGGTGCCATCGGCGGCCTGCACGCGCATGCTCGGCCGGTCCGTGGTGCTCCACACACCGATCACCGGGTCGTTGGCGCTCAGACCCAGTTCCGTCTTCGGGATCTGCAGCGCCACGCTGTTGACGTTGTAACCGTTGAGGGTGTCCTTGCCGGACTCCTTCAGGTTGGCGCCGTAGAGCAGGTCGAAGACGCGCAGGTCGAGGAAGAACGGGTCGTCTGCCTGGCCGGCGAAGGCCTGTCCGCCACCCTGGACCGGGACGACGGCCTGCTTGCGCAGCGCGCCGTAGTCCGGCATGGACGCCTTTCCGACGTTCGAGGGAGCCACGGGGGCGTTGTCGATCAGCACCGTCGCCTTGCCTGCCGCGTCGATCTTGCTCAGCGTGTAGGTCTGACGGAACAACAACGTCTTGTCGCTGAGCGACTTCACCGGACCGTTGTTGTAGAGGAACGTCTTGGTGGCCCGGTCGTCCTGGGTCTTGAAGACCCACTGGTAGGTGATGTCCGGCTTGGAGTCACCGTTGGTGTCCAGCTTGATGTTGTAGTGGGCATCGGTGGAGAACGGATAGAAGTTGGGTCCGCCGGCCGGCTCCTCGAACGGGATCCAGTTGGCGATCAGCGTCACCGTGTTGGACTTGTCGGGGCTGACGAACGCGTAGGTGTCCGTGTTGTCGGCCTGCGGGTCCGCTGCCGTCAGGGGCGCCTCGCGGTGGCTCGACGCGGCGCTCTGGCCGGGGCCGAGCAGGAGGGCAGAAGATCCGAGCACCAGCGCGGAGCCCGCGAGGGCGACCGTGGAGCTGCGCAGGACGGTGGAGCGTCGACTGGCAACAGCCTGTCGGTTCCTTCGGGATCGTGCGGTCATGGGTTAAGCCCCGTTCGTCTTGGACATCATGGGAGTTGACAAAAGTCCGAGTCACGGGCTCTGCTCCACAAGGGGACAAAGCTGAAGGAATCGGCTGGAACAAGGATGAGTATTACAGCAAGAGATACCCAGCCAGCGTCGTTCTTGGTTGCGGATCGGTGCCGTTCATGGCTCGGACGTCACCAACGTCAGACCTTAGCCGTCCGGGCGCGGAAGAAACGTCAAAGAACAGTAAATAATGGGCAAGAACGAGCCTGAAGTCTTGCTCCAGCCGTCCAATTGCCTGCATTCCGTGGTAGGGGATGCGCTGGACCTCTTGGTGACCGAAACGTAATACTGTCGTAAGGCTGGTGGGTCAGGTGCCGGCGGCCCGGGCTCCCACGAACGCGTCAACGCAGGCGTGCACGTCCGCCTCGGAGTGGGCCGCCGAGAGCTGGACCCGGATCCGGGCCCTGCCCCGCGGCACCACGGGATGGGAGAAGGCGATGACGTAGACGCCGTGCTCGAGCATGTGCTCGGCCACGGCAGCGGCCCGGAGCGCGCCGTCCTCCCCCGGGAACATCACCGGGGTGATCGGGTGGGAACCGGGCAGCAACTCGAATCCGGCCTCGGTCATGAGCGAGCGGAAGAGGTCGGTGTTGCGCCGCAGGACCGCGCGCGAGTCCCCCGAGCCGGCGACCATGTCGAGGGCCGCGATCGACCCGGCCGCGACCGCCGGCGCCACCGAGTTGGAGAAGAGGTAGGGCCGGGAGCGCTGTCGCAGCAGGTCGACGATCTCCTGGTGCGAGCTGACATAACCGCCGGAGGCGCCCCCGAGAGCCTTGCCGAGGGTGCCGGTGACGATGTCGACCCGATCACGCACGCCGTAGAGCTCAGGGGTGCCGCCACCGCCCTTGCCGATGAAGCCCACCGCGTGCGAGTCGTCCACGAGGACCATCGCGCCGAACTCGTCTGCCAGGTCACAGATCTCGTCGAGGGGCGCGAAGGACCCGTCCATCGAGAACACGCCGTCGGTGACGACGACCGTGCGCCGACATCCCGTCGCCGCCTCGAGCTGGGCGCGCAGGTCGGTCATGTCCGCGTTGCGGTAGCGGAACCGCTTGGCCTTGGACAGCCGCACCCCGTCAATGATCGATGCATGGTTGAGCTCGTCCGAGATGATCGCGTCCTCGGCGCCGAACAGCACCTCGAACACCCCCCCGTTGGCGTCGAAGCACGAGGAGAAGAGGATCGTCGCCTCCGTCCCGAGCAGGTCGGAGATCTTGCGCTCGAGCGCGGTGTGCAGCGTCTGGGTGCCGCAGATGAAGCGCACCGACGCCATCCCGAAACCCCACTCGTCGAGCGCCTGCTTCGCCGCGGCCACGACGTCGGGATGGTCGGCCAGCCCGAGGTAGTTGTTGGCGCAGAAGTTGAGGGCCGCGGCCCTGCGGGTGGTCACGTGGGCGGACTGCGGCGAGGTCAGCTCGCGCTCGTTCTTGTAGAGCCCCGCGTCACGGATCTCCTGCAACGTCGTCGCCAGCTCGTCCTTGACCGATCCATACATCGTCTGTCTCCTCGCGCGCGCTCGTCCACGGTGGCCCACGACGACCGTAGCCGCCTAAGGCGCCAGCTCGGCCGGCATACGATCGGCTGATGACGGTGCGGGACTACTCGGCGATCGACCCGGCCATCCACGCCCGTGGTGAGGAGGACATCGCCTTCGAGCGGCGCTTCGGACCGTGGGCGGCACCGACCCCGGTGGAGGCGGTCGCGGTGCTCGCCGCCTTCCCGCGCCCCTGGTGGGTGTGCGGCGGGTATGCCGTGGAGGCGTTCACCGGTGTGGTGCGTCCTCACGACGACCTCGACATCGGCTTCTTCCGGCGCGACCTCGCCGTGCTCCGCGAGGCGCTCGGCGATCGCTACGACCTCTGGTCGGTCGGCAGCGGGATGCTGCGCCCGCTGACCGACATCTTCCCCGACCTCCACGCGGGTTCGGAGCAGGTCTGGATCCGCGAGCACGCCTGGTCCCCGTGGCGGCTCGACCTGCTCGCGACCGAGGACCGGGACGGTCAGTGGATCAACAAGCGCGAGACCTCGTTCGCCGCACCCCTGGAGGAGATCACCTGGGTCGCGGACGACGGCATCCGCTACCTCGCTCCGGACCTCGTCCTGGCGATCAAGGCCAAGCTCAAGCGACCGAAGGACGACCGTGACCTGGAGGCGGCCCTGCCTCTGCTCGACGCCCCGGCGCGGGACCGGCTGCGGTCGTTCCTGGAGCGCCAGCACCCTCACCACGAGTGGCTGACCCGTCTCTGAGTCGGGCCGCCCGCAACCCTCCCGGCGGCGTTGGTCCCGGTGACTACGATCGCCGAATGGCTCCCGACCAGGCACACGCTCTCTCACACGTTGACTGCGTCGCCGCCATCACCGAGCACAGTGCGGGGCTCGCGTCGGCAGCGCACGGCCGGCTCGACGCCACGGTCGAGCACTGTCCCGGATGGAGCGTCGCCGATCTCGTGGCCCACGTCGTCGACGTCCACTGGTTCTGGGCCACCATCGTCGAGGAAGGTCTCGCCGAGCCGCCGGCCCCGGCCCGACGACCGGCGCGCGTTCCCGACGACCGGCTCGTCGCGACCTTCCGCGCCGGGGCCGAGCGACTGTGCCGGGTGCTTGCTGACGCCGTCCCCCGCGACCGGGTCTGGACCTGGGCGCCGGCGCACCGGGACGTGGCCTTCGTCATCCGCCACCAGGTACAGGAGATCGCGGTCCACCACTGGGACGCCGTGAACGCCGCGGGGGGCACGCTCACCATCGGCGCGGTGCCTGCAGCCGACGCCGTCGACGAGTTCCTCCACGTCTCCGTCTCGTCAGGAGACAATCCGGCGGACCCGCCCCTGCCGGCTCTCGATGGCAGGTTCGCCCTGCAGTGCACGGACACGGCCGCGGCGTGGCTGGTCACCGACGGCCCAACGCCGGGGACAGTTCGGGTGACGACCGGGGCCCACGGCGAGGCGTCAACCGTCAGGGCGAGCGCTTCCGACCTCTTGCTGTGGCTCTACCGGCGGGTCACGGTCGACAGCAGTGCCGTGGATCCTGCACTGCTCAAACGCTTTCGGGCCCTGATCTTCACCGGCTGAGGACAGGACCCCGACGCCCAGCCGGACACCCGGCATACGGGCTGGCGGGTCAGCTCCAGTCGAGGACGACCTTGCCGCACTGCCCGGAGCGGGCCGTGGCGAAGGCCTCCTCCCAGCTCTCGGCCGGGAAGCGGTGGGTGATGACCGAGGTGATGGCAGCGCGGAACGTCTCCGAGCTCGAGAGCATCGAGCTCATCGCGTACCAGGTGTCGTACATCTGCCGGCCGTAGATCCCCTTGAGCGTGATCATGTGGGTGATCACCCGGGCCCAGTCGATGGGGTATGCCGCCGCGGGGAGGCCGAGCATGGCCACCCGGGCGCCGTGGTTGAGGTTGGCCAGCATGTCCTCCACAGCAGCCGGGACGCCCGACATCTCGAGCCCGATGTCGAAGCCCTCCCTCATGTCCAGCTGGCGCTGCGCGTCTGCCAGGCAGGCCCGCCGCACGTTGAGCACGAGGTCGGCACCCGCCCGCCGCGCGAGGTCGAGCCGGTAGTCGCTGAGGTCGGTCACGACCACGTGGCGGGCACCCGCGTGACGCGCGATCGCCGCCGCCATCACGCCGATCGGACCCGCGCCGGTGATGACGACATCCTCACCCACCATCGACCACTGCAGCGCTGTGTGTGTGGCGTTGCCGAGGGGGTCGAAGATGGCCCCGAGGTCAGGATCGAGGTCGGCAGGCTGCACCCAGACGTTGCTCGCCGGGATGACGACGTAGTCGGCGAAGGCGCCGTCGCGGTTGACGCCGACGCCCTGGGTGTGAATGCACACGTGACGCCGCCCCGCCCGGCAGTTGCGACAGGTGCCGCAGACGATGTGTCCCTCGCCCGAGACGCGGTCACCGACGCCACAGCTGACGACGTCCTCGCCGATCTCGACGACCTCGCCGAAGAACTCGTGGCCGATGACGAGCGGGGCGCGGACCGTGGAGGCCGCCCAGTCGTCCCAGTGCTCGAGATGCAGGTCGGTGCCGCACACACCGGCCCGCAGGACGCGGATCTTCACATCATTCGGCCCGGCCGTCGGCTCGGGCCGCTCGACCAGCTCGAGTCCGGGTCCGGCCGAGACCTTGGTCAGCGCACGCACCGTGGTGGTCCTCCCCTCGTGCCGTCCCCCCGACGGTGGGCTGCGGCCGCGGTCAATCTACCGTCCTGCTCGCCACGAACAGGTGCACCCAAAGCGGCGACACCGGGCCCCTTCCGGGAGGATCATCGGCTCATGGACGAGCAGCGACGACGGGTGAGAGGGCTCTTCGACGCCCTGGCCGAGACGTATGACCAGGTGGGCGTCGAGTTCTTCGCGCCCATCGCCGAGGGCTTGGTGTCCGCGCTCGCCCCGCAGCCCGGCGAGCACGCCCTGGACCTCGGCTGCGGCCGGGGTGCGGCCCTGCTCCCGATCGCCCGGGCTGTCGGCCCGACCGGGCGCGCGCTGGGGGGGGACCTCTCGCCCCACATGGTGGCCCAGTGCCGCCAGCTCGCGGCGGCGGAAGGTCTCGACCAGGTCGAGGTGCGAGAGCTCGATGCCCAGGAACCGGTCCTGCCCGACGACGGCCACCCCGCCGATCTCGACCTCATCTCCTCATCGCTCGTCGTGTTCTTCCTCCCCGACCCCCTGGCGGCGCTGGGCCGCTGGCTGCCGTTGCTGCGTCCGGGGGGCCGGGTCGGCATCTCGACCTTCGCCGGCCAGGACCCCGCCTGGGCCCACGTCGAGGAGGTGTTCCGGCCCTATCTGACGGCGGAGATGCTCGATGCCCGCACGAGCGGGCGGGCGGGGCCGTTCGCCTCGGACGACGGGGTCGAGGAGCTGCTCCAGCGCGCGGGCTATACCGATGTGCGCACCACCCACCTACACCTCGGCGTGCATTTCACGGACCCCGAGCACTGGTACCGGTTCTCGATGTCCGTGGGCCAGCGGGCCTTCTGGGCGGCCGTCCCCGAGGGCGAACGCCCGGCGATCAAGGACGAGGCGCAGCGGCGGTTGGCCGACCTGGCCGCGGACGACGGGTCGCTGCACTTTGCTCAGGACGTGCGCTACACGTTGGGATTCCGCCACGGATAGCCCGACGGCGCCCGACTCCTGTGCCTGCCGACTGGGACGACGGCCGTGCAGAGCCTGGGACGACGGCCGTGCGCAGTGGGGGACGACGGCTGTGCGCGTGGCGCACGGGTCAGCAGGGCGGCCAGTCGCTGACGACTACCCGAGGTGCTGTCAGATCCGATCTGCTGTCAGAACGGAGGGGGCTCGAGGTCGTCAGCGACCTGCCGCTCGACATCGGTGACCGGGAGGTTGACGGGATCCTCGTAGTTGTGACGTCGGCTGATGTAGGTCCGCCCACCCATCGTCTTCCAGGTCACGACCCCCTCGGCGTCCATGCTGCTCGACCAGGTGCCACGCGTCTTGTGGTGGTGATGTCGTCGGTGCTTCGCGTTGAGGTTGTCGATCGACGTCGAGCCCTTGGGCCACGCGATCTCGTGGTCGTTGTCGCACCGAAACGCCGGCACCGTGCAACCGGGACCGCGGCACATGCTGTCCAACGCCGCCACAAGATCACTCATGGCCCTCGTCGGCCGGTACCGCTGGGTCGACAGCTCCAGACCGGCACCGGTCAGCGGATCGGTCACGAGGCGGCGCCAGATCGAGCCCTCGGCGAGAGCGATCTGACGAGCGTTGACGGCGGTGATGAAACCCCAGCCGGGGATCTCGGCTACCGCGTCGTCCAACCCCAACAGCGTCGACAGCGACACGACCACGTTGACGTGGCCCGGCGGGAAAGCCCGAACCCCCCGCGCCCACCCACCCGGCCCACCGGCAGCAGCCGGCCCACCGCCGGCACCGGTAGCCGCGGGCGCGACGGTAGCCGCGGGCCCACCGCTGCCACCGGTGGCCTCACCCTCGAGGTGTTGACCCGGCCACCCGGAGATCAGCAGGTCCAGCGCGACGTCCGAGCGCAGCGCCGCCAACGTGCGCTCGTCACCAGAAGACCGCAGCGTGCGGGCGATCTCCTCCACCCGATCCAGGGCCGCCACCACGCGGTCCCCGTCGCCGGTCACGGTCAGGACCCCCGACCCGTCCTGCCGCAGCTCACCGAACGCGGTCCGGCGTGAAACAGCATCCGCCTTGACCTTCACCAGATCAGGCTCGTGCAGGACCACCTGACGACGCAGCTCACGGGTGAAGGACTGATGCGAGCGCGTCGTGCCGTCCGCGCACGGGCCAAGGACCCGGGTCGTGATCGCCCGCACGTCGCTCGGGTCACACAACCGCGTCACCTCCAGGACCCGCTTGCACCTGGACAAGGCCACCTCCCCGCGAGCCAACATGCCCAACATCACCGTGCTGCGCCCGTCAAGGTTCTGCGCCAGGCACAACCGCTGCTGGACGTCACCCTCCGACAGACCCGTCGCCGAGACCACCTCATCGACCGCGCAGGCATCCGCCTCATGCCCGACACTCGCCCGGCTCGGCGTCGCGCACTGCAGGAACGACGTGTCGTCGTACAGCGCCTCGCACTGCTCACCAACAGCCTCCCGAAGACGCGCCAACGCGGCCAGCCCCTCGAAGTCGGCCCACGCCTTGACCCGCTCAACCGCCTCGATCAGGACCAGCTCCTCCGCAATCCACTCCGTCGGCAGCTCACGCACCGAGCGCCCACTCAACACCGCCGAGGTCACAGCCCAATGCGCATCCGAGATCCCACGCCCACCC
>NZ_JBKJPP010000076.1:0-14669 GCF_046595215.1 Lapillicoccus sp.
GATCCACGGCGCCAACCATTCGCTCGTCGACTACAACCGTGCGGGTATTCCGCTGGTCGAGGTCGTCACCCGGCCCGTGACCGGCACCGGTGCACTGGCCCCCGAGGTTGCGAAGGCCTACGTCAGCGAGCTGCGCGACATCTGCCGCACCCTGGGCATCTCGGATGTGCGGATGGAGCAGGGCTCGCTGCGTTGCGACGCGAACGTCTCCATCGCCCCGCGCGGGGCGCCGATGGGCACGCGCTCGGAGACCAAGAACGTCAACTCGCTGCGCTCGGTCGAGCGGGCGGTGCGTTACGAGATCACCCGGCACGCGGCGATCCTCTCCGGCGGCGGGTCGATCCTGCAGGAGACCCGGCACTGGCACGAGGACACCGGCCTGACGACCTCCGGCCGGGTGAAGTCGGACGCCGACGACTACCGCTACTTCCCCGAGCCCGACCTCGTGCCGGTCGCCCCGTCCCGGGAGACCGTGGAGGCGCTCCGGGCCACGATGCCGGAGCCTCCCGGCGAGCGGCGCAAGCGGCTGCAGACCGGCTGGGGCTACTCGGACCTCGAGATGCGCGATGTCCTCAACGCCGGCGCGGTCGAGCTCATCGAGGAGACGGTGGCCGCCGGCGCCACTGCGACCGGGGCCCGGAAGTGGTGGAGCGGTGAGATCGCACGGCGGGCCAACCTCGAGGGCATGGACGTCTCGGAGTATGCCGCGGCGCGGGGAGTCACGCCGGCGCACATCGCCGAGCTGGACGGCCTCGTCAGGGGTGGCCGCCTCAACGACTCGATGGCCCGTCAGGTCCTCGAGGGTGTCCTCGACGGCGCCGGCGCCCCGACGGCCGTCGCCGACGCGCGGGGGCTCGAGCTGGTCCGTGACGACGGCGCGCTCGATGCGGCTGTTGACGCCGTCATCGCGGCGAACACCGAGGTGGCCCAGAAGGTGCGCAACGGCAAGCTGCAGGCGGCGGGCGCCCTCATCGGTCAGGTGATGAAGGAGATGAAGGGGCAGGCCGACGCGGCCCGGGTCCGCGAGCTGATCCTCGCCAGGCTCGGCGCCTCCTGAACCCTCCTCGCCAGTCCTGACCCCCGCTTCCGGGCTGGTCCGTCAGCCTGTCAGCGACTGGGGCAGCGCCGCGATCCGGTCGTCGCCGGCCCTGGGGGTGCCACGGGAGGTGTTGTTCGTGACGATCCAGACGTTGCCGTCCGGCCCGAGCAGGACGTCGCGCACCCGCCCGTAGTCGCCCTGCACGAGTCGTTGCGGCTCCCCGGTGCTCCCGTCGCCGTTGACGGGCACCTTCCAGAGCGACTCACCCTTGAGCGCCGCGAGCAGGACCGAGCCGTCTGGGCCGATGGTGATGCCGCTCGGCGAGGCGTCGTCGGGTCGCCACTGCCGCACGGGGTCGACGAGCCCGTCCCGAGCCTCGGCACCTTCGACGGTCGGCCAGCCGTAGTTCGACCCCCGGGTGATGACGTTGAGCTCGTCCCAGGTGTCCTGCCCGAACTCGCTGGCCCACATCCGGCCCGACGCGTCCCACGCGATCCCCTGGACGTTGCGGTGTCCGTAAGACCACACCGGCGACCCCGGGAACGGGTTGTCCGGCGCGGGTGCACCGTCCCTCGTGATCCGCAGGATCTTGCCCCCGAGGCTGTCGACGTCCTGCGCGTTGGACCGGATGTTCGCGTCGCCCGTGGTGACGTAGAGGAAGCCGTCTGGGCCGAACGCGAGGCGACCCCCGTTGTGGTTCCCGGCTTTCGGTATGCCGGTGAGGATCGCCATGGGCGGGCCCAGCCGACCCTGCGCGTCGAGGGCCATCCGCACGACACGGTTGTCCCCCTCGGCCGTGATGTAGGCGTAGACGACCGGTGTCGCAGTGAACGTCGCGCGCTCGACGGCGAGCCCGAGCAGGCCGCCCTCCCCGCCCGGGACCACGCCGGCCACCGTCCCGAGCACCGTCTTCGCACCGTCCGTCCCGACCTTCGTCACCGTGGCGGAGTCGCGCTCGCTCACGAGCAGGCCACCGTCCGGCAGGGGCACAGCGCTCCACGGCACCGCCAGCCCGGTCACGACGTCCACCGCGGCGGAGAGCGCAGCGCGCGCACCCGCGGTCGGTGATGCGGTCGAGGGAGCGACGGACGGTGTCGACGTCGCGGCGACGGTGGCCCGGGCCGCCGCCGGGCCCGGGGTGGGCGAGCAGCCGGCCAGCGCGGCGGCGACGACAGCCACCCCGGCCACGCCAGCGAGGGTGACGGGGTGCAGTCGGGGGACGGGGGACGAAGAGGTCCGGTGAGGTGGCGGCATACCCCATTGTGAACGACGCCCGGGGCGGCACTAGCGTCGTGGCCATGCTCCTCGCCTCCCTGCCCGACATCTCCTGGGTCGACGAGATCGGCCCGGTGGCCGGCGTCGAGCTCGTCCCGTGGGATCTGCGCGCCCCGCACGACCGGGCCGCGGAGATCGAGGTGGTCATCCCGCCCTACCTCGACCCCGCGGTCCGCTTCGACCTCCTCGCACACCTCCCGCGTCTCGGTGCGGTCCAGCTCCTCACCGCGGGATACGACCACGTCGCGCCGCACGTCCCCGACGGGGTGCGCCTCTGCAACGCGTCGGGCGTCCACGACGCGTCGACGGCCGAGCTGACCCTCGCCCTGATCCTCGCGTCCCTGCGCGGGGTGCCGGACTTCGTTGTGGCCCAACGGGACTCGACGTGGCTCCCGATCCGCATCTGGCCGGCCCTGGCGGACAAGCGAGTGCTGGTGGTCGGCTACGGTCAGGTCGGCCGGGCGATCATCCGTCGCCTGCTGCCCTTCGAGGTCGCGGTCACCGGGGTGGCCCGCCGCGCGCGGGCAGGTGACGAGCTCGTCGAAGCGATCCACGGCATCGACGAGCTGCCCGACCTGCTGCCCACCCATGACGTCGTCGTCCTGATCGTCCCGCTCACCGTCGCGACGACGGGCCTGGTGGACGCCGACTTCCTCGCCGCGATGCCCGACGGTGCGCTCCTCGTCAACGTCGCCCGGGGCAAGGTCGTGGACACCGGTGCCCTGCTCGCCGAGACGTCGACCGGGCGACTGCGGGCTGCGCTCGACGTCACCGACCCCGAGCCGCTGCCCGACGACCATCCGCTGTGGCGATCGCCGGGCGTGCTCATCTCACCGCACGTCGGGGGTGCGAGCACCGCCTTCCGCCCCCGGGCCGTCCGCCTCGTCCGGGCCCAGCTCGAGGCGTATGCCGCGGGCTCCCCGATCACGAACGTCGTCGTCGGCTGATCTCCCGGCCCCGTTGCCACTGTCGGAGGCTTGGTGGACACTGTCCACATGACAGAGACCGTGGTGGCCATCGGCACGAGGAAGGGCCTCTGGCTGGCCCGGAGCACGGACCGCGCGGAGTGGGTCCTCGAGGGGCCGACCTTCCTCATGAGCGAGGTGGCCTCGGTCGCGTTCGACACCCGCGCCGCGGTCCCCAGGATGCTCGCCGGGGTGATGTCCTGGCACTGGGGTCCGACGGTCCAGATCAGTGACGACGGCGGCCGCACCTGGACCGAGGGGGACCAGCGCGCCATCGCCTTCCCCGCCGACGCCGACGCCGCGCTGACCCGGGTCTGGCAGCTGACCCCGGACCCCCACGACGACGCGGTGGTGTGGGCAGGGTGCCAGCCCCACTCCCTGTGGCGCAGTGCCGACCGGGGAGAGACCTTCGAGCTCAACCGGGGGCTGTGGGACCACCCGCACCGCACGGAGTGGGCCGACGGGTTCGGCGGGGGAGCGGTGCACACGGTCGTGCCCGACCCCACCGACGAGCAGAACCTCCTCGTCGCGATGAGCGCGGGGGGCGCTTACCGCAGTGCGGACGGGGGCACCTCGTGGGCACCGTCGAACGCAGGCATCTCCGCCTACTTCCTGCCCGACCCCCTGCCCGAGTTCGGCCAGTGCGTCCACAAGGTCGCCCGCGACGCGCGGACCCCGTCGCGGCTCTACGCCCAGAACCACCGCGGCGTCTACCGCTCGGACGACAACGGCACGTCCTGGGTCTCGATCGCCGAGGGCCTGCCGACCGACTTCGGCTTCACCGTCGTGGCCCACCCGCACCACGGCGACGAGCTGTGGCTCATCCCGGTCGTCAGTGACGGGGAGCGGGTGCCGCCGCAGGGCCGGCTCCAGGTGCAGCACTCCACCGACGCCGGGCGCACGTGGCACACCCAGACGACCGGTCTGCCCGACCTCAGCTACACGGCCGTGCTGCGGGACGCCGCCTGCACCGACGGCGCGGAGCAGACGGGCCTGTACTTCGGCACCCGCAACGGCGACGTCTTCGCCTCGCTCGACGGGGGTGAGACCTTCACGACCATCGTCTCGCAGCTGCCCGACGTCCTGTGTGTGCGGGCCGCGGTGCTGTCATGACCCAGGGCCAGCAGCCACGCCCGCATGCGGTCCGCGTCGTCCTGCCGGGGATGTTGCGAGACCTGGCCGGCGGCGCGGGGGAGGCTGCGGCGCAGGTGGGCGTCGAGGGCGCCCGGCTCGCAGAGGTCCTCGACCTCGCCCTGGCCCCGTGGCCCCGCGTCGGGTCCCGGGTTCGCGACGAGCAGGGCGCGATCCGCCGCCACGTCAACGTCTTCGTCGACGGCGAGGACGCCAGGCGCGGCGAGGGTCTGTCCACCCTCGTCCGGCCCGGCGCCGTCGTCCACATCATCAACGCCGTCTCCGGCGGGTGAGCCTCGAGGTCAGTCCTCCTCGTGCTCGCGCCGACCTCCGGGGCCTACCTGCAGACGGGTGATCGAGTAGGTCGCCGTGCCCGGCGACGCCACGCCGAACCGGGCGTTCACCGCCCAGAGCGCGCCGCCGGCCAGGGTCGCCGTCGACGGGACGTCGAGCGTCGGGTCGGTGAGCGCGCCGACCCAGGTCGCGGTCCACGACCCGTCTCGCCGCGACAGGCGCAGGACCGCCACCTCGGAGCGCCCCGTCCCGCGCACGTCGTAGAGGGTGCGGCCGTCGATCTCCAGCCCGTCACCGCTGACGATGCCCGGCCCTCCCGAGACCGGGATGGCACTGGTGCGTCCGGTGCGCGGATCCACCTGCCACAGTCCGCCGACCCGACTGTTGTTGAGGATCAACGAGCCGTCGTCGAGTTCGCGGATCCCGTTGGCGTTGATGGCGGTTCCGTTTCCCGTGGGCCAGTCGCCGGTCAGGGCGAGGTATGCCGGGGGCCTCCCCGCGGGCCGGCCGGACCTGCGAAGGGGGATCCGGGTCAACCGGTCGACGAACGAGTCGGTGACCCAGACCGCGTCCCGCGTCACGACCAGGTCGTTGAGGAAGAGGCCGCCGGGGACGATGGTGTCCGAGGCGACGGCGCCCGACCGGGCGTCCACGGCATACACGTGCGCCACCGCGCCCAGGCTCCCCACCGCCCAGACGAGTCCGCTGCGTCGGTCCCATTTCAGGCCGCGGAGGCTGCGCCCCGTGGCGCCGGGCAGGAGCACCCGCGACGTGCCGGCGAGCAGGTCGCCGGTCACGATGCGGCCGTCCGCGAGGGAGCCGACGTAGTAGGTGGTTCCGGGGCCGGAGGTGATGCCCTCGGGCCTGATGCCGTCGGGGAGGGGGACGCTGCCCCGAGGTGGCCCAGGGCGCTCCCCTGCGCGGCGATGGAGTGGGGCGGCGCCCGCCGTCGGGGCCGCGAAGACGGTGACGCTCAGTGCGGCGACGGCGGTGGCCGAGCCGAGGAAGGCCCGCCGCCCGATGGGGTTCGTTGACGTATCCATCACCCATTGTGGGCTGACGTCTCGCAGAAACACCACCCCCTGTCGCCGGCCGCCTTGGCAGGAGGACAGCGAGCGGAGGATGCTCTCGTCATGACCCGAGCCACCGAGGACAAGAGGTTGGTCCTGTTGCGTCATGCCAAGGCGGAGCAGGTCCCGGGACGCCCCGACCATGACCGCGCCCTGACCGGGCGCGGGCGGCGGGACGCTGTCGTGGCGGGCGCCTGGCTGAAGGAGGCGGGCATCGTCGCCGAGCTGGTCATCTGCTCCACGGCCGTGCGAACCCGCGAGACCTGGGACCACGCGGCGCGCGGGGGAGCGCACACGGAGTTCGTGGAGTACCGCCGGGCCGTCTACCAGGGCGACACGGCAGCGCTGCTCGCGTCGGTGCGGGAGGACGCGGGGGAGGTCGACACGGTGATCGTCGTCGGCCACGCCCCGACGATCCCGGGTCTGGCGAGCTTGCTGTGTGACGGCAACGGGTCGCAGGAGGCCCACCAGGCGCTCGCCGACGGCTACCCCACCTGCGGTCTCGCCGTCCTGCGGTTCAACGGGGAGTGGTCCGAGCTCGACTACGGCGACGCCTCCCTCGAACGCTTCCACGTCGCCAGGGCGTAACGGCCCCTGAGACTGACGTCTCAGCGCGGGAACGTCGTCCTATGCTCGACCCATGACGCAGACCCCCGACATCAAGCCCCGCAGCCGCGACGTCACCGACGGTCTCGAGAAGGCCGCCGCGCGCGGAATGCTGCGAGCCGTGGGCATGGGGGACGACGACTTCGCCAAGCCGCAGATCGGCGTGGCGAGCTCATGGAACGAGATCACGCCCTGCAACCTCTCGCTCGACCGGCTCGCGAAGGCAGCCAAGGACGGGGTCCACGCAGCTGGCGGCTACCCCCTGGAGTTCGGCACCATCTCGGTCTCGGACGGCATCTCGATGGGCCACGAGGGCATGCACTTCTCGCTCGTCTCGCGCGAGATCATCGCCGACTCCGTGGAGACGGTGATGATGGCGGAGCGCCTCGACGGCTCGGTGCTGCTCGCGGGCTGCGACAAGTCGCTGCCCGGCATGCTGATGGCGGCCGCACGCCTGGACCTCGCCTCGGTCTTCCTGTATGCCGGGTCGGCACTCCCCGGAGTAGCGAAGCTCTCGGACGGGTCCGAGAAGCAGGTGACGATCATCGACGCGTTCGAGGCCGTCGGGGCCTGTGCGGCGGGCCGGATGTCGCGGGCCGACGTCGACGCGATCGAGCGGGCCTTCTGCCCGGGAGAGGGTGCCTGCGGGGGGATGTACACCGCCAACACGATGGCGTCGGTCGCCGAGGCTCTGGGGATGTCGCTGCCGGGGTCGGCCGCCCCGCCGGCAACCGACCGCCGTAGGGACGGCTTTGCCCGCAGGTCGGGGGAGGCCGTCGTCGAGCTGCTCCGGAACGGCATCACCGCCCGGCAGATCTTGACCAAGGAGGCGTTCGAGAACGCCATCGCCGTCGTCATGGCCTTCGGCGGCTCGACCAACGCCGTTCTCCACCTGCTCGCCATCGCCCACGAGGCCGACGTCGAGCTGACGATGGACGACTTCAAGCGGATCGGTGCCAAGGTCCCGCACCTGGCCGACGTCAAGCCCTTCGGGCAGTACGTCTGGGTCGACATCGACCGGGTCGGCGGCGTCCCCGTCGTGATGAAGGCCCTGCTCGACGCCGGCCTGATCCACGGCGACTGCCTCACCGTGACGGGGCGCACCGTCGCCGAGAACCTCGCTGGCATCAACCCGCCCGACCCCGACGGCAAGGTGCTCCGGGCGTTCGCGCAGCCGATCCACCAGACCGGTGGACTGACCATCCTCACCGGGTCGCTCGCCCCCGAGGGCGCCGTGGTCAAGTCGGCGGGCTTCGACTCCGACGTCTTCACCGGCACCGCCCGGGTCTTCGACGGGGAGCGGGCCGCGATGGACGCCGTCGGAGCGGGAGAGCTCGCGGCCGGCGACGTCGTCGTCATCCGCTATGAGGGCCCCAAGGGCGGACCCGGCATGCGCGAGATGCTCGCGGTCACCGGGGCGATCAAGGGCGCCGGACTCGGCAAGGACGTCCTGCTCCTCACGGACGGCCGGTTCTCCGGCGGCACGACCGGTCTGTGCGTCGGCCACGTCGCCCCCGAGGCCGTCGACGGGGGACCGATCGCCTTCGTCCGCGACGGAGACCGGATCACCCTCGACGTCGCGAACGGCGTGCTCGACCTCGACGTGCCCCCGGCGGAGCTCGCCGAGCGGGCCAAGGGCTTCACGCCCCCAGAGCCGAAATACCCCCGCGGCGTCCTCGCGAAGTACCGCAAGCTCGTCGGAAGCGCCTCCAGGGGCGCCGTCTGCGACTGACGGTCCTCCGCTCTCGGGTGGAGGTATATCCGAGCTGTCTAGCGCTCGGATATACCTCCACCCGGAGCAGCCACCCGCTCAGAGGTCGATGGCGCGATGGATCCAGGTCGAGGTGACCCGCATGCCGACCCGCTCATAAAGGCCCAGCGCACCGGTCCGGGAGTCGATCGACAGCTCGGACCGGGTCGCCCCTCGGGAGCGGGCCAGCTCGAAGGAGTCGACGAGCAGGGCCCGCGCCAGCCCGAGCCCGCGGTGGTCCGCGCGGACGGCGAGCCGGTCGACGTCACCGCAGTCGCGCGAGAGGATGACGAAGCTGACCCCGACGACGACCCCGTCCGGGTCCTCCATCAGCCGCAGCTGCCACGGCTCGAACCCAAGCCGCCGCACGACGCCCGCGGCCCAGTCCTCGTAGCTCGTCGGCGTCCGCTCCGGCCACTCGTTGAAGGCGTCCTCGAGGATCCGGTATGCCGGGTGCTCCTGGCCGACGCGCACGTCCCGGATCGCATACCCCGCGGGGACCGGCTGCGCCGCGATCGACCTGCCGCCGGGCAGCTCGAGGATCCACGACGTCCACCGCACGTGGTAGCCGAGGTGTGTCAGGAGTCGGTCCCCGACGCTGTCCTTCGGGACCGGCATTCCCACGAGCGTGCCGCCCTGTCGTCGTGCCTCCTCCTGCGTCCAGTGCGCCAGGGCCGTGCCGATGCCCTTCCCCCGGTGCTCTGGCGGGACGTGCGCGTCCGCGTACCTCCCGGCATACACCTCGGCGTAGGCGACGAGCTCGCCGTCGGACTCGACGCCGACGGCCTGCTCGCCGAGCCGGAAGGTTGGCCGCCGCCAGTCGCCGACGATGTCCTCGAGGTCGATGGTGGCCTCGCCGAGGTCGTGCGTCTCGCTGGCCACGACGAGCCCGAAGACGGCCTTGGCATCCTGCGGCGTCAGGGCCCGCGTTGTCAGGCCGGTGGGAAGGTCCATGCGGCCATGATCGGCGTGGATCCAGACCGGTGTCACTAGGGTTATCGAGGGACGTCTGGAGTCGTCACCCGAGGTGGACGCCCCTGGTCAGCACGAGGGCGTTGACCAGCGCAAGGACGACGACCGCGACGATGCCTGCTCGCGGCACCCGCAGATCGAGAAGCTCCTTGGCCGGGGAGATCCTCTGCCACCAGATCATCGCCATGGGGGCGAACACTTCGAGGCTGGCCGACCCGATGAGGATGGCGAAGACGGCGTCGCCCGGCGTGGCCCGGGGTCAGGGCGAGGTTCACTGCGGATAGGAGCATCGAGACCGCGGTGCCGAGCGGGCGGAGGGCTTCACGCCCCCCCGAGCCGAAGTACCGCAAGCTCGTCGGGAACGCCTCCAGAGGCCCCGCACTGCTCTCGGGTGGAGGTATACCCGAGCCGTCTAGCGCTCGGATATACCTCCACCCGAGAAGTGAGGACCCCCTCAGAGGTCGATAGCGCGATGGACTCCGGTGGAGGTGACCTGGATGCCGAACCCGTGCCCGCGCAACGGTCGGAGCGTCATCGCGACGAGACCACTGACGAGGCTGTACAACGGCCCGGCCATGGTGATCGTGACCACCGCCGGGGTGGACGTGGGTTCCGGTGTGAAGCGGACCTGTCCGGTGAACTGGGTGGCGCCCCATCCCAGCACCAGCCCTGCGACCGTGTGCGCGCTCTCGTGGAGCACGATGACCACGATCTGCGCCAGGACCTAGGCGACCGCCGAGTTCCACACCATCGCCCTGACCTGGCCCGGGGTGCCCACGCGGGTCCGCGCTCCCTGATCGGACATGCGAGGAGCCTGGCACGGGAGTGGGGTTACTGACTGGTAGGTCAGCTTCCGCCCGGCGTGGGGTGACCGGAAAGACGCCCCGCGGACTGTGCCCGCCGGCGGAGGGTGCCGTACCGTCAGAGCATGACGACTCAGGCGTGGAGCCAGACCGACCTGCTGCACGAGATGACCCCCGTGGTCGAGGGCGAGCTCAACCGGCACATCGGCGTGGCGAAGGAGTGGTTCCCCCACGACTACGTGCCGTGGAGCGACGGCCGCAACTTCGACGGGCTGATGGAAGGCGACGCGTGGAGCCCCGAGGACTCGCCGATGTCCGACGTCGCCCGCTCGGCCCTCATCGTCAACCTCCTCACCGAGGACAACCTCCCGAGCTACCACCACGAGATCGCGCTGATCTTCGGCCGGGACGACGCGTGGGGTGAGTGGGTCCACCGCTGGACCGCCGAGGAGGGCCGCCACGGGATCGCGATGCGCGACTACCTCCTCGTCAAGCGTTCCGTCGACCCGGTGGAGCTCGAGCGGTTCCGGATGACGCACATGTCGCAGGGCTACGAGTCGGCACACTCCGGCGAGCTGATCCACTCCCTCGCCTACGTGTCCTTCCAGGAGCTTGCCACCCGGGTCAGCCACCGCAACACGGGGAAGTACACCAACGACCCGATGGCCGAGCGGCTCCTCGCGCGGATCGCCGCGGACGAGAACCTTCACATGATCTTCTACCGCAACCTGCTCGACGCCGCGCTCAAGATCTCCCCGGACCAGACCATGAAGGCGGTCCTCGAGGTGGTCAAGGGCTTTCAGATGCCCGGGGCCGACATCCCCGGATTCCAGCGCAAGGCAGTCGAGATGGCCGTCGCCGGCATCTACGATCTGCGCTCGCACCGGGACGAGGTGGTCATGCCCGTGCTGCGCTTCTGGAAGATCTTCGAGCTCGAGGGCCTGTCGGCAGAGGGTGAGCAGGCCCGCACCGAGCTTTCGAACTTCATGGACGACCTGGACAAGCAGGCGGCCCGCTTCGAGGACAAGCGGGACACGCTGAAGTCGCGGATGAACATCGAGTGAGGGGCGCCGCGGCCTCGTGGTTGAGCTCACGCGGCCGGATGGTGAGACGAGCCTGTCCGCCGATTGACACGGCATACCGTCAGGGCGCACCGTGGGGTTGTGGCACGAATCCTCGTACTTCCCCAGCGCGTCTGAGTCGGCTCCCCAGCCGCACTCGACGCGCTGCCCTTCTGTCCCGCTGAGGACCGAGGGGCTTTTTTGTGGCTTCGCCCGTGAACGACTCAGGACCGAACGAAAGTGGATGACCGTGAGCGACAGCCCGACCCCGGTGAGGCCCTCACCGGCTGACATCGCCCCCCACCCTCGCCCGCGCCCGGCGGCGGCGCCGCCGACTCCTGCGCCGGAGCAGGTCACTGGGGCCCAGGCGCTCGTCAAGTCGCTCGAGGCGCTCGGCGTCGACACCGTCTTCGGCATCCCCGGTGGCGCGATCCTGCCTGCCTACGACCCGCTCATGGACTCCGCGTCCGTGCGGCACATCCTCGTGCGCCACGAGCAGGGCGCGGGCCACGCTGCCGAGGGGTATGCCGCGGCCACCGGCCGGGTGGGTGTCTGCATGGCCACCTCCGGTCCCGGCGCGACCAACCTCGTCACGCCGCTCTCCGACGCCTACATGGACTCGGTGCCGATCGTCGCCATCACCGGCCAGGTCTCGTCCAGGGCGATCGGCACGGATGCCTTCCAGGAAGCGGACATCCGAGGGATCACGCTGCCGATCACCAAGCACAACTATCTTGTCACCGACGCGTCGCAGATCGCGAGGGCGCTCGCCGAGGCCTTCCACATCGCCAACACCGGTCGGCCCGGTCCGGTGCTCGTCGACATCAGCAAGGACGCGCTGCAGGCCACGACGACCTTCTCCTGGCCGCCGCAGATCGACCTGCCCGGATACCGTCCCGTGACCCGGCCGCACAGCAAGCAGATCCGCGAGGCGGTCAAGCTGATCAACGCCGCGAAGCGACCGGTGCTCTACATCGGCGGTGGGGTCATCCGGGCCCGGGCGAGCGAGCAGCTGCGCCAGCTCGTCGACCTGACCCAGATCCCGGTCGTGACCACCCTGATGGCCCGCGGGGCCGTGCCCGACACGCACCCGCTCAACCTCGGTATGCCGGGCATGCACGGGACCGTCGCGGCGGTCACCGCGCTGCAGAAGTCGGACCTGCTCATCACCATCGGTGCGCGCTTCGACGACCGGGTCACCGGGCAGCTCTCGACGTTCGCCCCGGACGCCAAGGTCATCCATGCCGACATCGACCCGGCGGAGATCTCCAAGAACCGCACCGCGGACGTGCCGATCGTCGGCGACGCCAAGGAGGTCATCACCGACCTCATCGAGGTGATGTCGGCCGACCAGGGTCGGAGTGGGGCGGACTACAGCGCCTGGCGGGCCCGCACCAAGGGCTGGCAGGAGACCTTCCCGCTCGGCTACGCGGACCACGAGGACGGGCTCTCCCCCCAGCACGTCATCCAGCGGATCGGTGAGCTCACCGGACCGGAGGCCGTCTACGCCGCGGGCGTGGGCCAGCACCAGATGTGGGCCGCGCAGTTTATCCGTTACGAACGCCCGAACGCCTGGCTCAACTCCGGGGGCGCCGGCACGATGGGCTACTCCGTCCCGGCGGCCATGGGGGCCAAGGTGGCCCAGCCCGACCGCGTCGTGTGGGCCATCGACGGGGACGGCTGCTTCCAGATGACCAACCAGGAACTGGCCACCTGCGTCATCAACGAGATCCCGATCAAGGTCGCGATCATCAACAACTCGAGCCTCGGCATGGTCCGCCAGTGGCAGACGCTCTTCTACAACGAGCGTTACTCCAACACCGACCTGCACACGAGCCACGACCAGCGGCGGATCCCGGACTTCGTCAAGCTCGCCGAGGCCTACGGCTGCGTCGGTCTGCGGGCCGAGTCGCAGGAGGAGGTCGACCCGGTCATCCTGCAGGCCCTGGCGATCAACGACCGGCCCGTCGTCATCGACTTCGTCGTCAACCGTGACGCGATGGTCTGGCCCATGGTCCCGGCCGGGGTCAGCAACGACATGATCCTCAACGCCCGGGGCGAGGCCCCCGTGTGGGACCGCGAAGACTGAGCGAGAATAGGCAACGGAGGAACCACCCATGTCCAAGCACACGCTGTCCGTCCTCGTGGAGAACAAGCCCGGTGTCCTCGCCCGGATCGCTGGCCTCTTCTCGAGACGGGGCTTCAACATCGACTCCCTCGCGGTCGGCCCGACCGAGCACGCGGACATCTCCCGGATGACCGTGGTCGTCGACGTCGACGCCCTCCCCCTCGAGCAGGTCACCAAACAGCTCAACAAGCTCGTCGAGGTGCTCAAGGTCGTCGAGCTCGACCCGCTCGCCTCGGTCCAGCGACAGGTCGTCCTCATCAAGGTCCGCGCGGATGCGACCAACCGCACCCACGTCCTCGAGACCGTGGCGCTGTTCCGGGCCAAGGTCATCGACGTCGCCCACGACACCCTGACGATCGAGTGCACCGGCAAGGCCGAGAAGGTCCAGGCGCTGCTTGGTGTCCTCGAGCCCTTCGGCGTGCGTGAGCTCGTGCAGTCCGGCATCGTGGCCGTCGGGCGCGGCCCGCGCTCGATCACCGACCGAAGCCTGCGGACCGCCTGACGGGCGGCCGGCCCCGGGAGGCGAGCTCCCGGCATACGGTTTCCGCGCCGCACCATCCCCACTCCCACCTCCACCCACGCACACCGACCCGAAGGAGCTCGCCACCATGGCTGAGATGTTCTACGACGACGACGCCGACCTGTCCGTGATCCAGGGCAAGAAGGTGGCCGTCATCGGCTACGGCAGCCAAGGTCACGCTCACGCCCTCAACCTGCGCGACTCGGGGGTCGACGTGCGCGTCGGGCTCGCCGAGGGCAGCCGCTCGAGGGCCAAGGCGCAGGCGGAGGGCCTGACCGTCCTCAGCGTCGCCGAGGCCGTCAAGGAGGCCGACCTCGTCGTCATCCTCACGCCGGACCAGGTCCAGCGCACGGTCTACGCCAACGAGATCAAGCCCAACCTCAAGGACGGCGCCGCGCTGCTCTTCGGCCACGGCTTCAACATCCGTTTCGGATACATCACGCCCGAGGCCGGCTCGGACGTCCTCATGGTGGCGCCCAAGGGCCCGGGGCACCTCGTCCGTCGCGAGTTCGCTGACGGCAGAGGGGTTCCCGTGCTCCTCGCCGTCGAGCAGGACCCGTCCGGCCAGGCCTGGGACGTCGCGAAGTCCTACGCCCGGGCCATCGGTGGCCTGCGCGCCGGCGGCATCCGGACCACCTTCACCGAGGAGACCGAGACGGACCTCTTCGGCGAGCAGTCCGTCCTGTGTGGTGGCGCCTCGCAGCTGGTCCAGTACGGCTTCGAGGTCCTCACGGAGGCGGGCTACCAGCCGGAGATCGCCTACTTCGAGGTCCTCCACGAGCTCAAGCTGATCGTCGACCTCATGGTCGAGGGCGGGATCGCCAAGCAGCGCTGGTCGGTCTCCGACACAGCGGAGTACGGCGACTACGTCTCCGGCCCGCGCGTCATCGACAGGCGCGTCAAGGAGAACATGCAGGCCGTCCTCGCCGACATCAAGGACGGCACGTTCGCCAAGCGGTTCATCGACGACCAGGAAGCCGGCGCACCGGAGTTCACGGCCCTGCGCAAGAAGGGTGCCGAGCACCCGATCGAGGCGACCGGCAAGGAGCTGCGCG
>NZ_JBKJPP010000188.1:0-9939 GCF_046595215.1 Lapillicoccus sp.
CAACCAGTCCCTCTCCGCCGTGCTGATGCGCGGGCTCCACCTGTCCCCGCTCCCCACGGCCCTGACCGTGCTCTCCTGCGTCGTCGGTGTCGCGCTGGGGGTCGCGGTCGCCCGGCGTCAGCTGCGGCGAGGTGACGACGTGGGAGGCGCGGCGGCCCTGGCGATCGGGGGACTCCTCGGCTCGCCGGTGTCCTGGAGCCACCACTGGGTGTGGGTGGTCGTCGTCCTACTCCTCCTCGCCCACCGCCGGGCGTGGCTGTCCGTGTGGCTGCTCGGCGCCCTCTTCTGGATGGGACCGTTCTGGGCCCTGCGCAACGCGAAGATCCCAGAGCTCGGACTGAGCCCCTGGCAGCAGGTCGTCGGTGGCTGCTACGTCCTCGCGGGCCTAGGGCTGCTGGCGCTGTTGTCCCGTCGCCGTCGCGAAGCTGCTCCCGACCTTGCCTCGAGTGCCCGGGACACACGGATGGCGTCCTCCCAGGGGGTGGAGGACGCCATCGCGCTCCCATTATGAGCACAGCCGAACTCTCGATGCGACCCCTTCCGCGAATGTGGGCGATGTCCACAGCGTGGTCACAGGCTGGGTGGTCCGCCTGCCCATCGGCCGCCCGATCTCGATCACTCAGGTGGACCCGGGTCGTCCGAACGGTCATTCCCGCGCCGGAGCCGGTGACGTCCCCCGCCAGGCCGCCTCGTTTCGAACCCAGTCACTGTCCCGGCACGGCTCGGCCCGGCCCTCGCAGGAAGCGGAAGTCATGATGCGTCACCCGAGACGAGCCGGCCGGCTCGGCCCCCGCGGCCGGGGCGCCGCGGCCGTCGAGGCCGCACTGGTGCTGCCGGTGATCCTGCTGATCTTCTTCGCCATCCTCGAGTTCGGACTGCTCTTCAAGGACTACCTCAGCACGATCTCAGCGGTCCGTGCTGGTGTGCGCATCGCGTCAGCCGAACCGCGGGCGCCCACCTTCGCCGACGATGCCGCGAAGCAGGTCCAGAACGGGTCTACGGCCCTGGACATGAGCTCGGTGACGGCGCTGTGGGTCTACCGGGCGGACCCGGCTGGCAACCCGGTCGGGGGAGACGCCTCGTTCACGAGTTGCTCGACCTGCGTCAAGTACACATGGGACGCGGCGGCGAAGAAGTTCACCACCCCGTCACTGAGCGGCTGGGCCTCCAACACGCAGAACGCGTGCGTCGCGGATCCGAACCACGACACGATCGGGATCTACCTCGAGGTCAAGCACAAGGCGATCACCGGAGCGATCTTCAGCAACATCATCATCAAGGAGCACTCCGTCATGTCCCTCGAGCCCATTCCCAACACGACCGGGTGCAAATGATCACCCGGCTGCGGGTGCGCCTCGCCCGCCGGGACAAGGGTGCCGTCGCCATCGTCACGGCCATCCTCATGCTGGTCTTCCTGTCGCTCACCGCCTTCGCCGTCGACGTGGGCAACTGGTATGCCGTGGGCCTGCAGGAGCAGCGCGCCGCCGATGCCGCTGCCCTGGCCGGTGTCGTCAGGATGCCCGGTGACCAGACGGGGGCCTTCAGCGTGGCCAGGTCCTTCGCGAGTCAGAACGGGTTCACCAACGGGGCGGGATCCGTCACGGTTGCCCCCGGGGTCGGCTCCCAGCCCTCGCGGCTGAGGGTGACGGTCTCCAAGACCGTGCCCAACGTTTTCGGTGGACTCTTGGGGCGGCCGACGACGACGGTGACCAAGTCCGCCGTGGCCGACTATGCTGCGCCGGTGCCGATGGGCAGTCCGTGCAACGAGTTCGGTCAGGACCCCGACGCAACGCCTGCTGTGCGGGGGACCACCTGCGCCGCGGTCACCGGTAAGTTCTGGGCCAACGTCAACTCACCCAACTCGGCGAAGTCGAACGGTGACTCCTACCAGTCGTTGCTCTGTGGATCCACAGTTGACGGGTGCTCCGCGAGCAACGCCGGCCCCAACACCGACTACCGCCCGGACGGGTACTTCTACACGATCTCGGTGAAGCAGAGCATGCCGAGCCTCACTGTCCAGCTCTTCGACCCGGTGTTCGTTGACGTGGGCCTGAAGTGCGACAGCGCGAACTTCGGTAGCGGCGGCACCGCGGCGACGAAGGCGAACAACAGCGTGGTCACTGACGAACCCACGCGGTACGCCGGTGGGGCGGCGAGTGCCTACTGCACTGGGGACGGGCTGTACGGCGGTTCCCAGACCATGGAGACGAAGTTCACGCTGCGCAGCCCCGGTGCGAACCAATGGGACCCGCTGAGCTATCCGGTGGTATGCACCAAAAGCTACGGCGGCTACAGCGGTAGGCTCTATGACGTCCTCAATGAATCCTCGACGCTGACGTACCGCCCCGAGATCGCGGACGGGTTCCGGAGGTGGACGACCCTCTGCACGGTGAACAATCCGCCGGTCGGTGACTATCTCCTCCAGGTGCAGTCCAACGTGGGTGGTGCACCCGACAGCGCCAACGGCGGAAACCGGTTCGCTGTCCGCGCCACCGCATCGAACATCAACGCGCTCTCCATCGCGGGAAGGGAGAACATGGGAATCTTCTCCAACCTGCCGGGTGGCGTGACCGAGTTCTATCTCGCCCGGGTGCCGAGCGGCGCCGCCGGAGGGGTCCTCAACGTCCGACTCTTCGACGTGGGGGACTCCGACGCCTCCGGCAGGATCACCGTGGTCCCCCCCGCAGGAGGGACGTACTCAGGGTGCACGGGCAGCGGCGTCACCACAGGCCCCTTGACGGACTGTTCCTTTGCTGTGCCCTATCCGTCGCCGTTCAACGGCAAATGGCAACAGGTCTCTGTCCCGATCCCTGCCGCCTACACGTGCAACGACAGCGACAACACCGCCTGCTGGGTCAAGTTGCAGTACGCCTACGGTGCGGCCTCGTCCCCTACGGACGTGACGACCTGGACCGCATCGATCGAGGGCGACCCCGTCCGCCTCGTGGAGTGACCGCCCGGCATACCGGCGGGGTCGGTGCTCTGTGTGATGATGTGCTTGCTGAGCACACGGTGAGAGGACTGGTGGGGTGAAAGGTCGCGTACTCGTCGTCGATGACGATCTCGCGCTCGCGGAGATGCTGAGCATCGTGCTGCGACAAGAAGGTCTGGAGGTCGACCACGTCGCCGACGGGTCGTCGGCCGTCTCGGCTTTCCGCGAGTCGCGGCCCGACCTGGTGCTGCTTGACGTGATGCTCCCGGGTCTGGACGGCATGGAGGTCTGCCGCCGCATCCGGGCGGAGTCGGGCATCCCGATCATCATGCTCACGGCCCGCACCGACACGGTCGACATCGTCGTCGGTCTCGAGTCGGGCGCCGACGACTACGTCGTCAAGCCGTTCAAGCCCCAGGAGCTCATCGCCCGGGTGCGCGCGCGGCTGCGCCGCGGCGACGAGCCTGAGCCGGAGAAGCTCGAGATCGGCGACCTGCACATCGACGTGGCCGGGCACTCCGTCAAGCGCGACGGGACGCCGCTGTCCCTCACCCCGCTCGAGTTCGACCTCCTTGTCGCCCTGGCCCGCAAGCCGTGGCAGGTCTTCACCCGCGAGGTCCTCCTCGAGCAGGTCTGGGGCTATCGGCACGCCGGGGACACCCGTCTGGTCAACGTCCACGTGCAGCGCCTCCGCAGCAAGATCGAGCACGACCCCGAGCACCCCGACATCGTGGTGACCGTGCGAGGGGTCGGCTACAAGGCCGGTCCCTCCTGAGCCGATGACTGCGCCGACGGCAGGTCCCGAGATCCCGGAGGGTCCGCCCGCCCCGGGCACGCGGGAGGTCGGACGGGCCCGGATGGCCCTCGGTGCCGCGGGTCGACAATTGCGTTCGGCGTGGCGCTGGGTCCACCGACGCTGGCGACGGTCGCTGCAGTTCCGCGTCGTCTCCGTGACGATGATCCTCGGGACGATCGTCCTGGCCATCGTCGGGTCCTACCTCTACCAGCAGGTGGCGAGCGGACTGATCGAGGAGCGCCGGCTCACGGCCACCGCGGAGGCCCTCCAGCTGACCAAGAAGGTCCAGGGGCAGCTCTTCGACACCGACCAGACCCAGTCGAGCGACGCGCTCCTGTCCGCGACCCGCAACTTCATCCAGGACGTGACCGGCACCGAGCGCTCGCGATACGCCATCCTCGCCAGGGGTGAGACGAACCGGGTCACCGACGTCATCCTGCCCCCGATCCAGGTCGGCGAGGTCGGGCTCACGGCGTTGCCCGCCCAGCTGCGTCAGAAGGTGGCCGACAACCCTGCCGTCCAGCAGACCCAGATCGTCTCGGTCAAGCTCGCCGGCGAGGCGGATCCTGTGCCCGCGTGGGTCATCGGGCAACAGGTCGACGTGCCACGCGCCAAGGAGTACGGGCTCTACTTCGTCTATCCGATGACGCGCGAGCGGGACACGCTCGGCATCGTGGGACGCACGTTCTTCTGGGGTGGTCTGGTCCTCATGCTCCTCATCGGGGGGGTCTCCTACGTCGTGACCCGGCTGGTCGTGGCCCCGGTGCGGCGGGCGGGCGCAATCGCGGAGCGTTTCGCCGGGGGAGCCTTCAACGAACGCATGGTCGCCAGGGGTGAGGACGACCTGGCGAGCCTCGCGCAGTCCTTCAACGAGATGGCGGCCAGCCTCCAGCAGCAGATCGGCCAGCTCGAGAGCCTCTCCCGCTTCCAGCAACGCTTCGTCTCCGACGTCTCCCACGAACTGCGCACCCCCTTGACGACGATCCGGATGGCCGGCGACCTCATCCACGACTCCCGCCACGACTTCGACCCAGCGGTCTCCCGCTCGGCCGAGCTGCTCCACAACGAGATCGACCGCTTCGAGGCCCTCCTGTCCGACCTGCTGGAGATCAGCCGGTTCGACGCGGGCGCCGCCGTGCTCGACCTCGAGCCGACCGACCTGCGCGCCACCGTGGCGAGGGTCGTCGAGGCCTGCCAGACCCTCGCCGACCGCAAGGGCAGCCCGGTCGGCGTCGAGCAGCCCCCCGGGCCCTGCGAGGCCGACATCGACTCCCGCAGGGTCGAGCGGATCCTGCGCAACCTGCTCGTCAACGCGGTCGAGCACGGCGAGGGACGCTCGATCTCGCTGCGCATCGCCAGCAACGAGACCGCGGCCGCGATCTCCGTCCGCGACCACGGCCTCGGGCTGCGTCCCGGCGAGGCCGCGATGGTGTTCAACCGGTTCTGGCGGGCCGACCCAGCCCGGGCCCGGACGACGGGTGGCACCGGCCTCGGGCTGGCGATCTCGCTCGAGGACGCGCGGCTGCACGAGGGCTGGCTGCAGGCCTGGGGATCCCCCGGCGAGGGCTCCTGCTTCAGGCTCACCCTGCCCCGCGAGGCCGGTGCCACCCTCGAGGTCTCACCCCTGCCACTCAACCCCCTGGTCACTCCCTCGTCCGACGCGTCGGGCGCCCCCGCCCCGGCGTCGCCCCGGCCCGCCCCGCTCGAGTCGTCCACCGTCCCGGCCAGGAGTGGCGGCACCCGGTCATGAGCGGCGGGAGCCGGCCATGGTCCGGCTGAGGCGGTCCCTGTGCACGATCCTCACAGTGGTCGTGCTGTCCGCGACGGCCGCCGCCTGCGGGTTGCCCGAGGTCTCGGACGTCCAGCCGGGCCGCCGTGTCGGGTCCAACGTGGCGCCGAGGGCGAGGATCGTCGTCAGCCCTCCCCTCAAGGGAGCGTCCCAGGACGTCACTGCCCGCGACTTCCTCCGCGCCGGAGCCGGCTTCCAGGAGACCGACGAGAACCAGCAGGTCGTCGGGCGCCTCTTCCTTGCTCCCTCATCCCTCGACCGCTGGCGTCCCGCGTCATCCGTGACTGTCTACGACACGAAGACGACGATGGCCATCGAGCACCTGCCCGGCGACCAGCTCAAGCTGACCACGACGGCGGTCGCGACGATCGACGTCAACGGTCACTACCGCGAGCTGACCCCGGGGACGGTGACCTCCGTCGTGTTCACGATGACCAGGGTCGACGGTGAGTGGCGGGTCCAGCTGCCCGACGACGGGTTCGGGCTCTGGCTCAACACCGACGAGTTCGACCGCGTCTTCGCGCCATTTCGGGTGCACTACGTCGTGCCGACCGAGCGCCACCTCGTGGCGGACGTGCGGTGGCTGCCGTCCGGCCCCAAGGTGGCCACCGCGCTGGCGAGGGCCCAGCTCGGGGCCGTGCCCGACTACCTCAAGGGCGCCGCCGAGTCCGGGCTCCCGGAGGGGGCCCGGCTCGCGGTCGACGCGGTCAACGTGGACGACACGGGGGTGGCCACCGTGACCCTGACCAACAGCAACCAGACCCTCGACCCCAACCGACGCCGGGCCATCTGGGCCCAGTTCGTCGCGACGCTCACCCAGGCGCCCGGCGTCTCCTCGGTCTCCCTCGAGGTCCAGGCGATCGGCAAGATCCCCGTCCCCAACCTGCCCGACTCGATCGGTCTGCTGGGCGACCTGGGCTATGACCTGAACCCGACGTCCAGCCCGACGGTTGGTCTGGAGCGCACCAAGGACGGGGTGGCGCGGATCAACCCCCAGTCGCTCAACGAGGGCGACCCGGCCCGCCCCTCCGCCGCGCCGTCCGGGGCGGCGTCGCAGACACTGTCGATCCCCGACGCCTACGTCGACCTCGCCCTCTCGCCCGACGGCAGCGACATCGCCGGTGTCGACAGGGATCGCGCCGAGCTCGTGCGGTGGCGGGGGACCACGACGGTCACGGCCCCCGCCTTTGCGACGAGCCTGACCAACCCGACGTATGACACGCACGGCCGGCTCTGGATCGCGGGCGTGGCGCAGCAACGGGCGCGGATCTGGACCTTCGACGCGACGGCGGCTGCGCCGACGACGCCGAGTGGGGTCCTGGTCACCTGGCTGGACGGCCGCCAGGTCATCAACCTCAGCGTGTCGCCGGACGCCACCCGGGTTGCCGTCCTCTCGAGGCTGCCCAACGACACCGACTTCCGCCTCGATGTCGCCGGGGTCGTCCGGGGGGCAGACGGCACGCCGACCTCGCTGGCGCCCCCCTACCGGCAGGGGGAGCCGCTGACCCGGTTCGTCGACGTGACCTGGCTGGATCCGATGACCCTGGCGGTCCTCGCGCAGGGCAAGGAGGGGGACTCGCCGCGCCCCTTCCAGGTCGACATCGGGGCGGGAGTGGGGCTTCGGCGGGTCGGCCAGCTCGACATCGAGGAGTCGCTCATCCCCGCCGTGCCCGGCGCGCGGAGCATCACGTCCCGAGGAGGGGTCCGGGGCCTCATCGTCATGACGGCCACCACCGCCCAGGTCAGGGTCGCGCGGGTCTGGGCCCCCGTGCCGGAGGTCTCCGAGCTGGTGGTCGCCGGGACCTGACCCGCTCCGCCCGCAATCCCCGGCGCCGGGCCCGGGCTGGTCAGCGAGCGGCCAGGAGCACGTAGTCCGCACTCGCCCGGACGACGCGCCACCCACGTCGCTCGCGCAGGGCGGTCCCGAGGGGCGACCCGGCAGGCAGCAGCGCGACTGTCGCCCCGCTGCGGTCCACGACCTCGGACCAGCCCGGCTCGGCCCGCAGCGCCGAGACGTATGCCGTGACGTCGGCCGGTGCATAGAGCTCGGGCCTCGCGTCCATCACCACCTGGAGCTGCGGCTCGAAGAGCAGCAGCCAGCTCGCCGTCTGGTGGTAGCCGAAGACCACCGTGCCGCTCGGGAGCCGCGACAGCTCGGAGCGGAAGGCGGCCGGGGCGTCCCGGTCGACGTGCGAGAGGGGGACGGCCAGACCAGCACAGACCACGACCCCGACGAGAGCGCCCAGAACGAGGGCCCGGCCTTCGAGGCGTCCCGGTCGCTCGGCGGAGGTGCCACGCAGGGCCTGCAGACCCTCGGCCACCAACGGCACCAGGAGGCAGGCAGCGAACGGGACTGCTCTCCCGAAGCTCAGCGTGATGGCCAACGCCGTCCCGGCGTGGGCGACCTTCCACCAGGTCGGCCGGGCTGCGGTGCGCAGCCAGGAGGCGAGCAGGAGCACGGCGGCGCCCGCCGTGAGGAGGGCCAGCGGGTTGGTGATGTCGGCGGGGGTCCAGCCGGCCAGGACCCCGGACTCCCCCGGGTGCCCGCGGAACGGCGTCAGCAGCAGGCGCGGACCGACGGGTGTCAGTGCGGCCGCGGCGATGCTGGCCAGGATGACGGCGGCGAAGCGTCTGGCCGTCGGTCTGTCGAGCCGGCCGTCAAGGGCCAGACCGGCTGCCGTCACGACCCCGAGGAGGGGACCGACGACCCACGAGCTGTGGGTGCTGGCCCACACCCAGACCACCGGGACGAGCCACCACGGTGGCCTCAGACCGGCGGCCCCGCCGCGCCACCCGATCACGGACACCATGGCGAGCACCACACCGGCGGTCATCGGCTCCTCGCCGAGGCTGAGGGCGCCGAAGAGCCCCACGAAGGTGGCGATGACGGCGGGGACGAGATCTGCCTCGCCTCGGGCGGCCCACAGGAAGAGGACCGCCAGGGCCACGAGGGCCACGGCACGCAGGAGGATCAGACCGGCCGGGCCCCAGGTGTCGTGGGCGAACGCCGCGACCAGGTCGCCGGCCCACTCCGTGCGGATGACGTCTGCGCTCGCGAACGGGGAGGCGGGGTCCCGGGCCACGAACTGCCACGTCTGACGCAGCAGCCCTCCCTCTCGCACGGCGGTCCAGGCCCCAGGGTCGCTGATCGGTCGGACCGCCACTCCGACCACCCCGAGGAGCACCGGGATCCCGACCGCCGCGACGACTCGCGGCGGCACCTTCGAGCCGCTCGCCTTATCAAGGGCGACGCTCTTGGTGCGCGCGATGACGCTCACGCCCCCTCCCCCAGCAGGACGTAGGTCCCGTCAGCCCCGAGCACGTGCCAGCCACGGACGTCGACGAGCGCGCCGCGCAGCGCTGAGGTCTTCTCGACGAGGGCGAACTGCACGTGGGCCCTGTCGATCAGGGCCTCCCAGCCCTCGCGGGCCTGGTAGGTGCGGACGTAGTCGCGCAGCTGCTGCGGCGTGTAGGCCTCGTTACGGACGTCCACGACGGGGGAGACGTTGGGCGCGGCCCACATGACCCACCCCGACACGTCGGTCTGGGCGAGCACCGGTGTCCCGGGGGGGAGCGACAGCAGTTGCGGGGCGAGCCGGGTGGGAACTCCCACGGGTGAGCCCGACCGGGCGAGCGCCAGCGGAAACGCGATGATGGCGCTGACCAGGACAGCTGTGACGACGACCGGAAGGGCGTGGACGGAGGGCATCGACCGGGGCCGGACCGTGCGCCCCAACGCCTCGGCCAGCAGTGGCGCCAGCAGGATCGCTGCCGGCGCTCCGGTGCGGACGGTTGCGAAGGTGAGGGTCAGCGCCGTCCCGAGCACGAGCAACCGGGACCAGGGCATCGCGGTCCGGGACCTCAGCGCGAGTCCGATGGTGACAGTGACCACGAGCAGCACCCCGACGACGGTGACCGACGCGAGGGTGCCAGGCTGCCACTCCGCGACGAACTCCCGGCCGTTGGCTCCCACGGTCAAGGGGGTGAGGAGCAGCCGTGGACCGAGCGGGGTCAGCGCCGTCACGACGAGCTGGCCGGCGACGACGAGGACGAGCCGCCCGACGGCGCGACGGTCTGCACCGTCGAGCGCGCGGCCCAGGCAGACGAGCAGCCCGACGCCCAGGGCTATCGACCACAACCCGTGGCTCGCGGCGAAGAGCCACGCGAGTGGCACGAGCCACCAGCGCGGCCGTCCGTCCTGCAGGCTCGACCACCAGCCGAGCACGCTGACGGCCAGGAGGACCATGCCGAGGGCCTGGGGCCGCTCGGTCATCGTGGGGAGGCTGACCAGCGTCACGCCACCCGCGAGGAGGACCCCGCCGACACCGGGCAGACCCCTGCGGACCGTGAGCACCAGCGCGAGGAACAACCCGAGGAGGCAGACGGCCCGGAGCCAGGCGATGGCTGGGAGCCCGACCGCGG
>NZ_JBKJPP010000061.1:0-13584 GCF_046595215.1 Lapillicoccus sp.
ACCCTGACGCTGCTTGTGGCGCGGGTTCTCGCAGATGACCATGACGCGTCCGTGACGGCGGATGACCTTGCACTTGTCACAGATGGCCTTGACGCTGGGGTTGACCTTCATGTCAACTCATTCCTTGCTACTCGGCTGGCTGGATTACTTGTAGCGGCAGACGATCCGACCTCGGGTGAGGTCGTACGGCGGGAGCTCCACCACGACGCGGTCCTCGGGGAGGATCCGGATGTAGTGCTGGCGCATCTTGCCCGAGATGTGCGCGAGAACCTTGTGACCGTTGGAGAGCTCGACCCGGAACATTGCGTTCGGGAGAGCTTCGACGATCGTGCCCTCGATCTCGATGACACCGTCCTTCTTGGCCATGTCCTCCGTCAATCCGTTGAGTGCGTGCCCGTGCGAGGCGCGAAACCGGATGGTCTCGCGCCGATGTGGCAGGTGTCGGAGCACACGACACCCAACAGGCGATCTTACGGCAGCCCCCTGTCCAGACCTAATCCGCCCGGGAGCCACCCGCCCCGCCCAGTGGCTGCACATACACGTGCAAGGGCAGGTGAGATGGAGGATGCCCTGTATCGGAGCGCCGACTGCCGCTTCTCCTCGATCGAGGGCGCTACGCCAAGGTCGAGCGTGAGGCAGGGCAGTCCCGACGCACGGTATCGGCGGTGACCCGGGAGGCCATCGGATCAGGCATGGCCCAGCGGTGCGTACTCCGCGCCGGCGGCGGCCAGCTCTTCCTGGCCCCCGTCGATGGCCGTCAGGACCCACAGCCCGGCCTCGGTCACCGCAACGGTGTGCTCCCAGTGCGCCGCGCGGGAGCCGTCGCTGGTGACGACGGTCCACTCGTCGGCCAGGACCCGGGAGTCGGGTGAGCCCCACGTCACCATCGGCTCGATCGCTCCCGTGAAGCCGGAGCGGACGACGGGGCCGCGGTCCCGGACCCCGTAGTTCGGGATCTGGGGATCCTCGTGCATCGTACGGCCGATGCCGTGGCCGACATAGTCCTCGACGATGCCGTAGGCGTGGCCGTCGCGCTCCCCCGCCGCGGTGAGGCTCGCCTCGACGGCCTCCCCCACGGCATACAGGCGCTCGCCGACGGCCAGGGCGGCGAGCCCGGCCCACAGGGCGTCCTCGGTCGCGTCGATGAGCCTCACGTCGTCGCGGCTGGCCGCCTCCCGGCCCCCGACGAGCAGGGTGCAGGCGGCGTCGCCGTTCCACCCCTCGACCTCCGCGCCGCAGTCGATCGAGACCAGGTCACCCACGTCGAGGACGCGCGAGCCCGGTATGCCGTGGACGATCTCCTCGTTGACGCTCGTGCAGAGCGTGTGGGCGTAGCCCGGCACGAGCTGGAAGTTCGGGACCCCGCCGTGCGAGCGGATGTGGTCCTCGGCGAGGGCGTCGAGATCGAGAGTGGTCATCCCCGGCCGGACCTCACGCTGGAGCAGCGCCAGGGTCTCCCCGACGAGCAACCCCGCCCGACGCATGAGGATGATCTGGTCAGACGTCTTGGCCGGGGTCTGCTTGCGTCCGAACATCAGCCCTGCAGGCCGTCGATCGCTGCGACGAGGCGCGCCGCGACCTGCTCGACCTCGCCCATGCCGTCGACCCGGACCAGCACGCCGTGCTGCTCGTAGACGTCGATGAGCGGGGCCGTCTCGGCGCGGTAAATTGCCTGGCGCTCGCGGATGACCGCTTCGCTGTCGTCGGACCGGCCCTCGACCTCGGCCCGCTTCAGCAGCCGGCCCACCACCGCGTCCTCGTCGACGGTGAGCACGATGACCCCGTCGATGCGGTGGTCACCCTCGGCGAGCACGGTGTCGAGGAACTCGACCTGCCCGGTCGTGCGGGGGTAGCCGTCGAGGAGGAACCCGCCGCTCGCGTCGTCCCAGCCGAGCCGGTCACGCACGATCGCGTTGGTGACCTCATCGGGCACATAGCCGCCCGAGGCGAGGATCTGCTCCACCTGCTGGCCGAGCTCGGTCTTGTTCTTGATGTTGGACCGGAAGATGTCGCCGGTGGAGATGGCGGGGATGGCGTACTGCTCGGCGATCCGGGCGGCCTGCGTGCCCTTGCCGGCCCCCGGTGGACCCATGATGATCAGACGCAGGTGGGGTGACATCAGCGGAGGAACCCTTCATAGTTGCGCTGCTGGAGCTGGGCCTGGATCTGCTTCACGGTCTCGAGGCCGACGCCGACGATGATGAGGATCGAGGTGCCACCGAACGGGAAGTTCTGGTTGGCACCCACGGCGACGAGGGCGATGAGCGGGATGAGCGAGATCACGGCCAGGTAGATGGCCCCCGGGACGGTGATCCGGGTCAGGACGTAGTCGAGGTACTCGGCCGTGGGTCGCCCGGCGCGGATACCCGGGATGAAGCCGCCGTACTTCTTCATGTTGTCGGCGACCTCGGTCGGGTTGAACGTGATCGACACGTAGAAGAACGTGAAGAAGAGGATGAGGGCGACGTACATCGCCATGTAGAGGGGGTGGTCGCCCCTGGTGAGGCTGTTGACGACGAACTGCACCCACCCCGGCGCGGGCGTCCCGTCCTGCGGCGTGTTGAACTGCGCCACGAGTGCGGGCAGGGACAGCAGCGAGCTGGCGAAGATGACCGGGATGACTCCCGCCATGTTGACCTTGAGCGGGATGTAGGTCGAGCTGCCGCCATACATCCGGCGGCCGACCTGGCGCTTCGCGTACTGCACGGGCACCCGGCGCTGGGACTGCTCGACGAAGATGACGAGCGCCATGACGAAGATCCCGAGCAGGATGATGCCGATGAAGATGTCCCACCGGCCGTCCTTCTGCTGGATCTGCCACAGCGAGCTCGGGAAGCCCGAGGCGATCGACGTGAAGATCAGGACCGACATGCCGTTGCCGATGCCGCGGTCGGTGAGGAGCTCGCCCATCCACATGATCAGGCCGGTGCCGGCGGTGAGCGTGAGGACCATGATGATGATCGTCGGCATCGTCTGGTCGTCCATGATCGACGTGCAGGTGCCACCGAAGATCTGCTGCGGGTTGCGCGCGAAGGTGATCAGCGTCGAGGACTGCAGGATCGCGAGCCCGATGGTGAGGTAGCGGGTGTACTGCGTCATCTTCGTCTGCCCGGCCTGACCCTCCTTCTTGAGGGCCTCGAACCGCGGGATGACGACGGTCAGCAGCTGGACGATGATGCTCGCGGTGATGTAGGGCATGATCCCCAGGGCGAAGATCGACAGCTGGAGCAGGGCGCCGCCGCTGAAGAGGTTGGCCAGCCCGATGAAGCCGGTCGTCGGGTTGGCCCCGTCGAGGCAGGCGCGCACCTTGGTGTAGGAGACCCCGGGGGTCGGCACCGCAGTCCCGAGTCGATAGACCGCGATGATGAAGAGCGTGAAGAGCAGCTTCTTGCGCAGGTCGGGCGTCCTGAACGCGCGAACGAAGGCCGAGAGCACTGATCCTCCTGTTGCCGCGTCGCGCGCGACCAGATGTGAACGACGGACCGGCGAACCACCCACGCGGGCCGTTCGGGGGGTCACGGGAGGCGGAGCCACCCGTGGGTGAGAATACCTTGCACGAGGACACCCCGGGTGCCGACCCTTCGAAGAGGGGCCGGGCCCGGGGTGCCTGTGACGGTATGCCGTGCGGCTGGCGACCGGGCCGGGTCACCGGCCGCACGGCATACCGGGGGTCATCGGTGGCGGGTCGTCACCGGGTGGTGGCGGTGCCGCCGGCAGCCTCGATCGCGTCCTTCGCGGTGGCCGAGAACTTGTCGACCGTCACCGTGACCTTGACGCTCAGGTCGCCGGTGCCGAGCACCTTGACCAGGTGGCCGTCGCGGACGGCTCCCTTGGCGACGAGATCGTCAACGGTGACGTCACCGCCGTCGGGATACAGCGCCGAGAGCCGGTTGAGGTTGACGACCTGGTATTCGGTGCGGAACGGGTTCTTGAAGCCGCGCAGCTTCGGGATACGCATGTGGAGGGGCATCTGCCCGCCCTCGAAGCGCTCGGGGACCTGGTAGCGGGCCTTGGTGCCCTTGGTCCCACGACCGGCGGTCTTGCCCTTGGAGCCCTGACCGCGACCCACCCGGGTCTTGGCGGTCTTGGCACCGGGAGCCGGACGCAGGTGGTGCACCTTGAGCGTCGTCTGCTGGCTGGAGCCGTTGCCGGACTCCGCCGTGGTGTTGCTCTTGTTGTCAGCCATGGTCAGTCAACCTCCTCGACGGCCACCAGGTGGGTCACCGTCTTGACCATCCCGCGGATCTCGGGACGGTCCTCCTTGACGACGACGTCGCCAATGCGCTTGAGCCCGAGGGTGCGCAGCGTCTCACGCTGGTTGCGCTTGCCGCCGATCTCCGAACGGGTCTGGGTCACCTTCAGTCGAGCCATCACGCACCAGCCTTGAGGGCAGCGGCCTTCTCGGCGATGCCGGCCGCCTGGGCGCGCAGCATGGCTGCGGGGGCGACGTCCTCGAGGGGCAGGCCACGGCGTGCCGCGACCTGCTCCGGACGCTCGAGGCCGCGCAGCGCCGCGACCGTCGCGTGGACGATGTTGATGGCGTTGGAGGACCCGAGGGACTTCGACAGGACGTCATGGATACCGGCGCACTCGAGCACGGCCCGGACGGGACCACCGGCGATCACGCCTGTGCCCGGGGCGGCCGGACGGAGCATGACCACACCCGCAGCGGCCTCACCCTGCACGGGGTGCGGGATGGTGCCCTGGATGCGCGGGACCTTGAAGAACTCCTTCTTGGCCTCCTCGACACCCTTGGCGATGGCTGCGGGGACCTCTTTGGCCTTGCCGTAGCCGACGCCTACGGTGCCGTCACCGTCACCGACGACGACGAGGGCGGTGAAGCTGAAGCGACGACCGCCCTTGACGACCTTGGCCACCCGGTTGATGGTCACGACCTTCTCGATGAATTGGCTCTTCTCGGCCGGCGAGTCGCGACGGTCGCGACCGTCGCGACCACCACCGCCACGACGGTCCGTGCGCTCGGGGGGGCCTCCGGCGGTGGCGCCGGTGCCTCGACGCTGTGGTCCGGGCATCAGATGTTCCTCATCTCAATCAGTGTCTGTGCAGTCTTCGAGGGGGTCACAGTCTTCGAGGCAATCACAGTGCGAGCCCACCCTCACGAGCGCCGTCCGCGATCGCGGCGACGCGACCGTGATACTTGTTGCCGCCGCGGTCGAAGACCACGGACTCGACACCCGCCTGCCTGGCGCGCTCCGCGACAAGCTCTCCGACGCGTCTGGCCTTGGCCGTCTTGTCACCTTCGAGGGCGCGAAGGTCGGGCTCCATGGTCGAGGCGGACGCCACGGTCCTCCCGACGGTGTCGTCGACGACCTGGACGAACAGGTGGCGGCTCGAGCGGGACACGACCAAGCGCGGACGCTCGGTGGTGCCCGAGATCTTCTTGCGGCCGCGCACCTGGCGACGGATCCGCGCAGCGGCCTTGCTCTTGCCGCGCTTGATGATGAGTGCCATGGCTTACTTACCGGCCTTTCCGACCTTGCGACGGATCTGCTCGCCCGCATAGCGAACGCCCTTGCCCTTGTACGGGTCGGGCTTGCGCAGCTTGCGGATCTTGGCGGCGACCTCGCCGACCTGCTGCTTGTCGATGCCCGAGACCGAGAAGCGGGTCGGGTTCTCGACGGTGAAGGAGATGCCTTGGGGGGCCTCGATGGTGATCGAGTGGCTGTAGCCGAGGGAGAACTCGAGGCTCCCCCCCTTGTTGGCCACACGGTAGCCCGTGCCGTGGATCTCCAGCTTCTTCTCATAACCCTCGGTGACACCGAGGACCATGTTGTTGATGAGCGAGCGGGTCAGTCCGTGCAACGAGCGCGACTGCCGCTCGTCGTTCGGGCGGGCGACCTCGACCTCGCCGGTGTCAGCCTTGTCGACCGTGATCGGCTCGGGAACGGTGAGGGCCAGCTCACCCTTGGGGCCCTTGACCGTGATGGCCTGCCCCTGGATGGTGACGTCAACGCCCGAGGGCACGGTGACAGGGAGGCGTCCAATGCGCGACATGTCGTGCTCCCCTTACCAGACGTAGGCGAGGACTTCCCCGCCCACTCCCTTTTTGGCCGCCTGCTTGTCGGTCAACAAGCCGGTGGAGGTGGAAATGATGGCCACACCGAGACCGCCGAGAACTTTCGGCAGGTTCGTCGACTTGGCGTAGACGCGCAGGCCGGGCTTGGACACCCGGCGGACGCCGGCGATCGAGCGCTCACGGTTGGGTCCGTACTTGAGGTCGATGGTCAGCGTCTGGCCGACCTCGGCGGGCTCGACCTTCCAGCCGGCGATGTATCCCTCGGCCTGGAGGATCTCGGCGATGTGCGACTTGAGTTTCGAGAACGGCATGGAGACGTCGTCGTGGTGCGCCGAGTTGGCGTTCCGGACGCGGGTCAACATGTCCGCAATCGGGTCTGTCATGGTCATGGGGGCTGTCCGCCCTTCCTCACCGGGGTTTCAGACGGGCTGCTGCCCGGCCGACCTACGGTGTAAGAGGTCAATGATTCGGTGATGGGGTCGGCTGGGAACAGCCGGCTCCGGTGGGGTGGTGCAGCCTTACCAGGAGCTCTTGGTGACGCCCGGCAGCTCGCCGTTGTGCGCCATCTCCCGCAGGCAGATCCGGCACAGGCCGAACTTGCGGTAGACGGAGTGCGGACGGCCGCACCGCTGGCAGCGGGTGTAGCCGCGCACCTTGAACTTCGGCTTGGCGTTCGCCTTGTTGACCAGGGCGGTCTTGGCCATGTCAGTTCTCCTTGAAGGGGAAGCCGAGAGCCTTGAGCAGGGCACGGCCTTCGTCGTCGTTGATCGCCGTGGTCACCACGGTGATGTCCATGCCCCGGACGCGGTCGATCCTGTCCTGATCGATCTCGTGGAACATCGACTGCTCGGTCAGACCGAACGTGTAGTTGCCGTTGCCGTCGAACTGCTTCGGCGACAGCCCGCGGAAGTCGCGGATGCGCGGGAGGGCGATCGTCACCAGACGGTCGAGGAACTCCCACATCCGGTCTCCGCGCAGCGTGGTGTGCGCACCGATGGGCATGCCCTCACGCAGCTTGAACTGGGCGATGGACTTGCGGGCCCGGGTGACGATCGGCTTCTGGCCGGTGATCGCCCCGAGGTCGCGCACGGCGCCCTCGATGAGCTTGCTGTCCTTGGCCGCGTCGCCGACACCCATGTTGACGACGACCTTGACGACGCCGGGGACCTGCATGACGTTGCCGTGGCCGAACTGCTCCTGGAGCGAGGCCTTGACCTCGTCCCGGTAGCGCTGCTTGAGCCGCGGTGCCGTCCTGCCTGCCGGGCTGGTCGTGACTGTCTCGGTCATGGTGTTCACAGGTCCTTACCGGAGCGCACCGCGACGCGGGTCCGGATCGTCTTCTGACGACCGTCACGCTCCACCGTCTCCACGCGGATCTTGACCCGCGTGGGCTTCTTGGTGTCGGGGTCCACGACCGCGACGTTGCTGATGTGGATCGGCGCCTCGGTGTGCACGAGGCCACCGGTCCGGGTGCCACGGGCGGTGGCGCCGGCCTTGACGTGCTTGGTGACGCGGTTGATGCCCTCGACGAGCACCCGACCCGAGTCCGGATAGACCGCGATGACCTTGCCCTGCTTGCCTCGGTCACCACCGTTCTTCTGCGCGCGACCCGAGGTGACCTGCACGAGGTCACCCTTCTTGATCTTCAGCTTCGCCATCGTCAGAGCACCTCCGGAGCCAACGAGATGATCTTCATGAACTTCTTCTCCCGCAGCTCGCGACCCACGGGGCCGAAGATGCGGGTCCCACGCGGGTCCCCGTCGGCCTTGAGGATGACGGCCGCGTTCTCGTCGAACTTGATGTACGAGCCGTCGGGACGGCGCCGCTCCTTGACGGTGCGGACGATGACCGCCTTGACGACGTCACCCTTCTTGACGTTCCCGCCGGGAATGGCGTCCTTGACCGTGGCGACGATGGTGTCGCCGATGCCGGCATACCGGCGACCCGACCCGCCGAGAACACGGATGCAGAGGATCTCCTTCGCACCGGTGTTGTCGGCGACTCGCAGTCGCGACTCCTGCTGGATCACTTCAGACCTCCGGTCCGACAGCCGCCTGCGGCGGTCCCAAAACGCCGACCGCCTACGGCGGACAACCCTTCTTCGAACTGATGAATGCTCGCTTCGCTCGGAATCATCATTCCCATCACTTGGCCTTCTCGAGGATCTCCACGATGCGCCAGCGCTTCGTCGCCGAGAGCGGGCGGGTCTCCATGATGCGGACCAGGTCCCCGATGCCCGCGGCGTTCGCCTCGTCGTGGGCCTTGACCTTGTTGTTGCGGCGCAGGACCTTGCCGTAGAGCGCGTGCTTGACGCGGTCCTCGACCTCGACCACGACGGTCTTGTCCATCTTGTCGCTGACGACGTAGCCCTGCCGCGTCTTGCGGAAGGTGCGCGCCGCGTCGGCGGCTGCGTCACTGGTGTCGGCGGCGGCGTCGTTCACAACATGCTCCTGGCTACTCATGACTGGTCCTCGGACTTCTTCTTGGCCTTCTTGCCTTCGGCCTTGGCGTCGACCTTGACGTCGGGGTCGGCATCGGTGGCCGCAGCGACCGGGGCCGCCGGGGCCGATCCGATGCCGAGCTCGCGCTCACGCATCTCGGTGTAGATCCGGGCGATGTCCTTGCGGACGGCGCGGAGCCGGCCGTGGTTGTCCAGCTGACCCGTGGCCGACTGGAATCGGAGGTTGAACAGCTCCTCCTTGCCCTTGCGCAGCTCGTCGACGAGACGGTCGTCGTCGAGTCCACGCAGGCTCTCGGACGCGAGGTCCTTGGTACCGACTGCCATCAGATGTCACCGCCTTCACGCCGAACGAAACGGCACTTCATGGGGAGCTTGTGCATCGCCAGGCGCAGCGCCTCGCGGGCGACCGGCTCCGGGACACCCGAGAGCTCGAACATCACCCGACCGGGCTTGACGTTGGCGATCCACCACTCCGGGGAACCCTTGCCGGAACCCATCCGGGTCTCGGCGGGCTTCTTGGTCAGCGGGCGGTCCGGATAGATGTTGATCCAGACCTTGCCGCCACGCTTCATGTATCGCGTCATCGCGATACGCGCGGACTCGATCTGCCGGTTGGTGACGTAGGCGGGCTCGAGAGCCTGGATGCCGAAGTCGCCGAAGGCGATCGTGGTGCCACCCTTGGCAGCGCCCGAGCGACCCGGGTGGTGCTGCTTGCGGTGTTTGACTCGACGGGGAATCAACATGGTCAGGCCTGCGCATTCTCGGTGCTGGCCGGGGCGGTTGCCGGGGCAGCGGACTCGGACGTGGTGGCGTCGGCGGCCGCAGGCGTGGACTCCTGGTCCGGCTCGCGGTCGGTGCGACGGGCCCGGGTGGGACGGTCGGCGCCCTCACGACGAGGGCCACGGGGGGCACGCGGGGCGGCAGCCTGCTGCTGCGCGAGCTCGCGGGCCGTGACGTCACCCTTGTAGATCCAGACCTTCACACCGATGCGACCGAAGGTCGTGCGGGCCTCGTAGAAGCCGTAGTCGATGTTCGCGCGCAGCGTGTGCAGCGGGACGCGGCCCTCGCGGTAGAACTCCGAGCGCGACATCTCGGCGCCCTGGAGACGACCCGAGCACTGGACCCGGATGCCCTTGGCTCCACCTCGCAGGGCCGACTGCATGCCCTTGCGCATGGCGCGACGGAAGGAGACGCGAGCCGCAAGCTGCTCGGCGATCCCCTGGGCGACCAGCTGCGAGTCGATCTCGGGATTCTTGACCTCGTGGATGTTCAGCTGGACCTGCTTGCCCGTGAGCTTCTCCAGCTCGCCACGGATCCGGTCGGCCTCAGCGCCGCGGCGGCCGATGACGATGCCGGGACGCGCGGTGTGGATGTCCACACGCACTCGGTCACGGGTGCGCTCGATCTCCACGCGGGAGATGCCTGCGCGCTCCATGCCCGTCTCCATGAGCTTGCGGATCGCGACGTCTTCCTTGACGTAGTCGCGGTAGCGCTGACCCACCTTCGTGCTGTCGGCGAACCAGCGGCTCTTGTGCTCCGTGGTGATGCCGAGACGGAAACCGTTCGGATTGACCTTGTGACCCATTAGCGGGTGCCTCCCTTAGCTGAGGTCTTCTGCTTCACGGCCGTCGGCTTGGGAGCCACGACCACGGTGATGTGGCTCGTCCGCTTGTTGATCCGGCTGGCCCGACCCTGTGCGCGGGGACGGAACCGCTTCATCGTGGGGCCCTCGTCGACGAAGGCGGCCTGGACGACCAGGGCGCGCTCGTCGAAGGCCGCGGAGGCGAGGTCGGCCTTGACCCGGAGGTTGGCGATCGCGCTCTCGAGGACCTTCAGCACCGGGTCGGAGGCTGCCTGCGGCGCGAACTGGAGCACCGCCGCCGCCTCGGTGGCGTGCTTGCCGCGGATGAGGTCCACCACGCGGCGGGCCTTCTGCGGCGTGACCCGGACGTGCCGGGCCTGCGCCCTGGCTTCGAGAACCATGCTGTCCTGCTTGCTCGTCGTGGGCATCAGCGACGACGCCCCTTCTTGTCGTCCTTCACGTGACCCCTGAACGTGCGGGTCGCCGCGAACTCGCCGAGCTTGTGCCCGACCATCGACTCGGTCACGAAGACCGGGACGTGTTTGCGGCCGTCGTGCACGGCGATGGTGTGACCCAGCATGTCCGGTGAGATCACCGAACGACGCGACCAGGTCTTGATGACGTTCTTGGTGCCCGCTTCGTTCTGGACGTCGACCTTCTTCTGAAGGTGGTCGTCGATGAAGGGGCCCTTCTTCAAGCTACGAGGCATTTCCAAGGGCTCCTATCAGCGCTTCTTGCCAGAACGGCGGCGACGAACGATGAGCTTGTCGCTTTCCTTGTTGGGGCGGCGGGTGCGGCCCTCGGCCTGTCCCCACGGGCTGACCGGGTGACGTCCACCTGAGGTCTTGCCCTCGCCACCACCGTGCGGGTGGTCGACCGGGTTCATCGCGACCCCACGGACGGTCGGGCGCTTGCCCTTCCAGCGCATGCGGCCGGCCTTGCCCCAGTTGATGTTGCTCTGCTCAGCGTTGCCGACCTCGCCGACCGTCGCGCGGCAGCGGATGTCGACGTTGCGGACCTCACCGGACGGCATCCGGAGCTGCGCGTACGGGCCTTCCTTGGCGACGAGCTGCACGCTCGTCCCCGCGGAACGGGCGATCTTGGCGCCACCACCGGGCCGGAGCTCGATGTTGTGGATCGTGGTACCGGTCGGGATGTTGCGCAGCGGGAGGGCGTTGCCGGGCTTGATGTCAGCGCCCGGGCCGGCCTCGACGACGTCACCCTGCTTCAGGTTCTTCGGCGCCACGATGTAGCGCTTCTCGCCATCGGCGTAGTGCAGCAGCGCGATGCGGGCGGTGCGGTTGGGGTCGTACTCGATGTGAGCGACCTTGGCCGGGATGCCGTCCTTGTCGTGGCGACGGAAGTCGATCACGCGGTAGGCGCGCTTGTGGCCACCACCCTGGTGCCGGACGGTGATGCGCCCGGTGGCGTTGCGGCCGCCCTTGCTGTGCAGCGGACGGACCAGCGACTTCTCCGGGGTGGAGCGCGTGATCTCAGCGAAGTCCGCAACGCTCGAGCCACGACGGCCCGGGGTTGTCGGCTTGTACTTGCGGATGCCCATGTGAATTCCTCTTCAGCTCGTGAGTCCGGCCCGCCTAAGCGACCGGGCCCCCGAAGATCTCGATGGTGCCCTCGCGCAAGGTGACGATCGCGCGCTTGCTGGACGCCCGCTGTCCGAAGCCGGCGCGGGTGCGCTTGCGCTTGCCCTGCCGGTTCAGCGTGTTGACGCTGCTGACCTTGACGTCGAACACCTTCTCGACCGCGATCTTGATCTGGGTCTTGTTGGCGCCCGGCGCGACGATGAACGTGTACTTGTTCTCATCGAGCAGGCCGTAGCTCTTCTCAGAGATGACCGGCGCGAGCAGGATGTCGCGCGGGTCGGTCAGGTCGGTCATGCCGCTGACTCCTTCGTGTCCGTGGCGATGACCTCGCTGCTGCTTGCAGCGGCGGTGGCGGACTTGCCCTTCCGCGGGCCAGCGAGGAAGACCGCCAGGGCCGCCTCGGTGAACACCACGTCGTCACTGATGAGGACGTCGTAGGTGTTGAGCTGGCCGGGCGACAGCAGGTGCACGGCCTTGTGGTTGCGCAGCGACTTCCAGGTGGCGGAGTCGGTGCGCTCGGCCACCACGAGCACGTGCCGACGCTCGCTGATCGCAGCCAGCAGCGCCGTCGCGTTCTTGGTGGAGGGCACGTCCGATCCGGTGAGGGAGTCGACGACGTGGATGCGCTCGTGCGAGAAGCGGTCCGACAGTGCGCCGCGGAGGGCGAGCGCCTTCATCTTCTTGGGGGTCCGCTGCGCGTAGTCACGCGGCTTGGGACCGTGCACGACGCCACCGCCGACGAACTGCGGCGCGCGGGTCGAGCCCTGACGAGCCCGGCCGGTGCCCTTCTGGCGGTAGGGCTTGCGCCCACCACCACGGACCTCGCCGCGGGTCTTCGTGGAGTGCGTGCCCTGACGGGCGGCAGCGAGCTGCGCGACGACGACCTGGTGGATCAGCGGGATGTTGACCTGGACGCCGAAGACGTCCTCGGGCAGCTCCACGGTCCGACCGGTCGCGCCGTTGGCGCCCTTGACCTCGAGGGTCTTGACCGTGCTGTCTGAAGCGGTGGTCACTTCGGAACCCCACCCTTTCCAAGGCCGTTCTTGACGGCGGTGCGGACCAGGACCAGGCAGCCGGTGGGGCCAGGGACCGCGCCCTTGATGAGGAGCAGGCCCTTCTCCGCATCGATCGCGTGGACCGTGAGGTTCTGGGTGGTGGTCCGGTCGCCACCCATGCGACCGGCCATCCGGGTGCCCTTGAAGACCCGACCCGGGGTGGCGCAGGCGCCGATGGAGCCGGGCTTGCGGTGTGCCTTGTGCACACCGTGGCCGGAGCCGAGGCCCTTGAAGTTGTGGCGCTTCATGACACCGGCGAAGCCCTTGCCCTTGCTGGTGGCGACGACGTCGACCTTCAGCGGCTTGGCGCCGTCCTCGGTGGACGGCGTGAAGATGTCCGCGGTGACCTCCTGGCCGAGCGAGTAGCTCGAGGCGTCGGCGGTGCGGATCTCCAGGGTGTACCGACGTGGCGGCACACCGGCCTTGGCGAAGTGACCCGCCTCGGGCTTGTTGACCTTGCGCGGGTCGATCGCGCCGTAGGCGATCTGGACGGCGCTGTAGCCGTCGTTCTCCACGGTGCGGATCTGGGTGACCACGCACGGCCCGGCCTTGACGACAGTCACCGGGACGATCCGGTTGTTCTTGTCGAAGACCTGGGTCATGCCCAGCTTCTCACCCAGGACGCCCTGGACGACGCGTGAGGTGTTGCCGTTGGAAGACATGTGGTTGGCCCTTAGAGCTTGATCTCGATGTCGACGCCTGCCGGGAGGTCGAGTCGCATGAGCGAGTCGACCGTCTTCGGCGTGGGGTCGAGGATGTCGATGAGCCGCTTGTGCGTACGCATCTCGAAGTGCTCGGGCGAGTCCTTGTAGTTGTGCGGGGAGCGAATGACGCAGTAGGTGTTCTTC
>NZ_JBKJPP010000091.1:0-20709 GCF_046595215.1 Lapillicoccus sp.
TCCACCCGCAGACTGGAGTAGATCATGAGCAAGCGTGCCCGCAAGCGCCGCTCCCGCAGACGCAACGCCGCCAACCACGGCCGCAAGCCCAACGCCTGAGCCGCAGCTGCACCACGCACGCAGGCCCGGACCTCGACGGTCCGGGCCTGCTGCTTGGGTGGAACCGCGTCTGAGCGATCAGTCCAGCGACTCGATGCGCACCACGGTCAGTCGCTGGAGGATCAACGCGCGCAGCTCCATCGGAGCCTCCTCGCACGCGCAGGACCTCTTGACCATCGCCTTGAGGGCCTGATCGACGTTGTATTGCTTCAGGCACGTGCCGCAGTCGTCGAGGTGGGCCTGAATCTTGCGACACTCGTCGGGACCCATCTCGCCGTCGAGGAACTCGAAGACACGCAGCAGGGCCTCCGAGCAGTCAGTCACGCTGATGCCGAGTTCCCTCTCACCCTGGCTCATGAGCCGGCCCCTTCCGTGACGAAGCCGCGGTCGGCGGCATAGGCACCGAGCAGGACGCGCAGCTGACGTCGACCCCGGTGCAGCCGCGACATGACCGTCCCGATCGGGGTGTCCATGATCTCGGCGATCTCCTTGTAGGCGTAGCCCTCGACGTCCGCGAAGTAGACCGCGAGACGGAAGTCCTCCGGGATCTCGAGCAGGGCGCGCTTCACGTCGCTGTCGGGCAGGTGCTCGAGGGCGACGTCCTCCGCCGAGCGCAGCCCGGCCGAGCTGTGCGACTCGGCACGGTGCAACTGGTAGTCCTCGACCTCGGCCGCGTCGGACTTCAGCGGCTCACGCTGCCGCTTGCGGTAGGTGTTGATGTAAGTGTTGGTGAGGATGCGATACATCCACGCCTTGAGGTTGCTGCCGGGCCGGTACTGGTGGAACGCGGCATACGCCTTCGCGTAGGTCTCCTGCACCAGGTCCTCGGCGTCCGTGGGGTTGCGCGTCGTGCGCAGCGCCGCCGAGTACATCTGGTCCAGCAGGGGCATCGCCTCGCGCTCGAAGCGAGCCCGCCGCGCGTCGGTGCTCTCGGTGGTCACGTCGACGGTGTCGTCGCCCGACGCCTGCGGGGCCGGGGCCCCGGTGGTGGTGGTCTCGTTGTCCATTGCCCCCCAGCCTAGTCGCGTCGGGGTCCCGGGGCTGCGGGGGCCGCCGACGGCGGGGACGGTGAGCATCAGCACGCTGAGAGACCTCCTGTGTGAGATGGCGGGACTCACGCGTCAACAGGCTGCGCGGGCCCCTCATTCCCGCAGCGGGCTGACGAAGCGGACCACCGCCGCGGCCACGGCGGCGGCGCTGCGAGGAGGGATCGCGTGGGTGCCCGGCACGGCATACACCTGTTCGAGGTATGCCGTGAGCTCACCGGGGGTGCCGAAGGGATCCTTCTCGCCCTGGACGGCAGCAATCGGCCGGCCGGCGTCGGTGACCAGGGCGAGCTCGGCAGCGCGGAGCCTCCCCGGGCGGCCGGGCGGGTGGAGAGGGAAGGAGAGGCACAGCACACCGTCGGCGCCGAGCTCCTCCGCGGTGCGGCAGGCGACCCGGGCGCCGGCGCTGCGTCCGCAGAGCACGAGCGGCCCCCGGACGGTGGCCAGAGCGCCACCCCGTCGGCGAAGGGCCTGCACCACCGGAACCCACGCGGCATCAAGGGTTTTCGGCGGTCCGGCGATGCGTCGGCCGGCCACGAGCCACGGTTGCTCGATCAGGGCGAGCGCCCAGTTCTCCTCTGCCAGAGCAGTGGTCGCGGCCGTGAGGTCAACGGATCCGAGGCCCCCGCCGGCGCCGTGACCGATGATGAGCGTCCCCCGCGCGCCCCTGCGCCGGTGGACGTGGGCCCGGGCCGGGCCCGCGGGCGTGGCGATGTCCACCACCGTGGGGAGCGCGATCGGCCTCACTCCCCGACCACCTCACCGGTGACCGGGTCGACGACCCCATGCAGCTCCTCCCGCGGCAGGGGGAGGACCAGCTGCTCGCCGTTGTTGCGGGTCGCGCTGACGGCGCTCGAGACCGGGTAGGCGTCGAAGCGCCCGGGGGCCCCGAACGCCAGCAGATCGCCCACGGTCTCGGGGTCCGTCGTGCCGGGATCGAGCCACCGGCCCCAATCCTGGCGCTCGAGCACGAGCGGCTGCCGGTCGTGGATCCGGTCGAGTCCGGGCTCGGCCGCCGTCGTGATGATCGCGAACGTCGTCAGCCAGGCCTGCGGGTCGCTCGTGTCCTCGACGCCCTTGTCGCGCCAGAACTCGTAGAGCCCGGCGAGCGCGACGACGTCGTGGTCGGCGCGGTGCATGTAGAACGGCTGCTTGCGCGGCTTGCCCTTGGCATCCTTCGCCGTGGGCGAGACCTGCCACTCGTACCACCCGTCCGCCGGGACGAGACAGCGCCTCGAGGCGGCCGCCCGGGCGAAGCCCGGCTTCTCGAGGACCGACTCGGCCCGGGCATTGATCATCCGCACGCCCATCCTGGTGTCCGTGGCCCAGCTGGGGACCAGGCCCCACGTGACCAGACGCAGCTGACGCACCGGAAGGGGGAGGGCCCCGGATCCTTCCGCGCCGATCCCGGACGGGCGGGGTGAGCGGGTCATGACGACCGGCGCCCGTTTGGTGGGCGCCATGTTCCAGTCCGGGCTGCCCGCCGGGGGCTGCTGGGGGTTGACCAGGAGGGTGCGGGCGGGCTCGGCCGTGGCGTCCTGCTCGATGTCGAGCAGCTCGACCAGCTCGGCCTGGTCCCTGCTCGCGGCATACCGACCACACATGGCCACCACGATAGGTGGGCCGGGGGGGCGTTGCGTCCGGCAGGTCGGTCGCCCCCGGCGACCGACCTGCCGGACGCAACGATGGGGGCAGGCTCTCGTGTTGCGAGGCCGACGGAGGAACTACGGTAGGAGCAGCACCCACCAACTTCGCAGGAGGTCACCCATGACCGTCGTCCGCCGGATCGCCCGACCATTGCTCGCCGCCGTCTTCGTCGTCGCCGGACTGGACGCCGTGCGTCACCCGGGCGGCAAGGCCAACGTGGCCTCACCGCTGCTGGACAAGCTCGGGCCGATGCTCGGTCTGCCCGACGACAAGGAGATGCTCGTGCGCGCCAACGGCGCAGCCCAGCTGGTCGGCGGCGCGCTGCTGGCCACGGGCAGGCTCCCGCGCGTCGGTGGCCTGCTCATCGCCGGGTCCCTCATCCCGACAACCCTCGCCGGGCACGCCTTCTGGGAGAAGAGCGACCCTGCAGAGCGGGCCAAGCAGCGCACCCAGTTCCTCAAGAACCTCGGTCTGCTGGGCGGTGCGCTGCTTGCCAGCGTCGACACCGACGGCAAGCCCGGGCTGGTGTGGCGGGCCCAGAACGCGGGGCGAGTCACCCGACGCGAGGCAAGGCACGCCGCCAAGACCGCCCGGCGCGAGGCGCGGTTGGCCCAGAAGCAGGCGCACATCACCGTGCAGGATGCCCTCAACTGACGTGAGTCGTCACGCTGCGGCCCCTACGGCACCGGGTGACTGGGCTGCCCCCACGGGGGGCGGCCCCGTCTCGGCCACGGTGGCGCTGCCCGGAAGCAAGTCGCTGACCAACCGTTTCCTCGTCCTCGCCGCCATCGCGAACGACCGGTCCCGCCTGAGGCGGCCGCTGCGCTCACGGGACACCCTGCTCATGGTCCAGGCGCTGCGGTCCCTGGGGGTGACCATCGACGACGTCCCCGCGGAGGGTGCAGGCGAGGTGGGCGAGCTCGACTGGCTCGTGACGCCCGGCGCGTTGCGCGGGGACACCGCCATCGACGTCGGCCTCGCCGGGACGGTGATGCGCTTCCTGCCGCCGGTCGCTGCCCTGGCCGGCGGCCCGGTCCTCTTCGACGGCGACCCACAGGCCAGGATCCGCCCCATGGGCCCGGTCCTCGACGCGCTGCGGGCGTTGGGGGTCGGCATCGCGGACGAGGGCAGGGGCACCCTCCCCCTGACCGTTCAGGGGACGGGTTCGGTCCCCGGCGGCGAGGTGACGCTCGACGCGTCCGCCTCGTCGCAGTTCATCTCGGCCCTGCTGCTGGCGGGCGCCCGCTACGACCACGGCGTGACGGTCCACCACGACGGAACGCCCGTCCCGAGCGAGCCCCACATCGCGATGACGGTCGAGACCCTGCGGGACGCCGGTGTCGACGTCGACGACTCCGAGCCGGACACCTGGCGGGTCGAACCCAGCGAGGTGAGCTCCCTCGACGTGCAGATCGAGCCGGACCTGTCCAACGCCGGCCCGTTCCTCGCCGCAGCCCTCGTGGCCGGGGGCAGCGTCCGGGTGCCCGACTGGCCGCAGCACACCACCCAGGCCGGGGACGCCCTGCGGGACATCCTCGACACCATGGGCGCCGACGTCTCCTTCGACCGCCAGGGCCTCACGGTGTCGGGCAACGGGTCGATCGGTGGGATCGACATCGACCTGCGCGACGCGAGCGAGCTGACCCCGATCGTCGCGGCGCTCGCCGCGCTCGCGAGCTCACCCTCGTGGATCCGCGGCGTGGCCCACATCCGCGGGCACGAGACCGACCGACTCGCCGCCCTCGCGACCGAGCTCAACTCCCTCGGGGGGCAGGTGACCGAGACCCACGACGGCCTGCGCATCTCACCGAGTCCCTTGCGCGGTGGGCTCTTCCACAGCTATCACGACCACCGGATGGCCACCGCGGGCGCCCTGATCGGGCTCGCCGTGCCAGGCGTCATCGTCGAGGACATCGCCACGACAACCAAGACCCTGCCCGACTTCGTGGGCCTCTGGGACGGCATGCTGAAGGGCCTCGGGTGAGGGCCACCCGATGAGCTGGCGCGACCTCGACGAGTCGGACATCCGGGTGCGGCCCAACCCGCGCGGCTCGCGTCGTCGCTCCAAGGACCGACCGGCCCACGACGACGCCGTGTCCGCCTTCGTCCTCGTGGTCGACCGGGGCCGCTACACCGTCCTCGTCGCCGCTGGTGAGGGCGGGCGCAGACAACCCGAGCGGATCGTCACCGCCATGAAGGCGCGGGAGCTGGGCCGCAAGAGCGTCGTCGTCGGTGACGACGTGGCGCTCGTCGGCGACACCACCGGCAACCCGGACGGGCTGGCCCGGATCGTGCGGCTTGAGCCGCGACGCTCCGTGCTGCGTCGCACGGCGGACGACACCGACGTCATCGAGCGGGTCATCGTCGCCAACGCCGACCAGCTTGTCGTCGTCTCGTCGCTGGCCAACCCCGAGCCCCGGCCCCGGCTCATCGACCGGTGCCTCGTCGCGGCCTACGACGCGGGGCTCGACCCCCTCCTCGTCCTGACCAAGTCCGACCTCGTCGCGCCGGACGCCTTCCTCGCGAGCTACGCGCCGCTCGCGGTGCCGGCCGTCGTCACCGCCTGGGGCGGAGCCATGCACCAGGTCGCCGGGGCCGAGACCGGTGGCGGCTCGTTCGACGGGCTGGAGGAGCTGCGCGAGCGCCTTGCCGGGCGGGTGTCGGTCCTCGTCGGCCACTCCGGCGTCGGCAAGTCGACCCTCGTCAACCGCCTGGTCCCCGACGCCCGCCGGGCGACCGGTGACGTCAACGACGTGACCGGCCGCGGGCGGCATACCTCGTCGTCCGCCGTCGCCCTGCGCCTGCCCGACCGCAGCGGCTGGGTGGTGGACACCCCCGGGGTCCGGTCGTTCGGGCTGGCCCACGTCGACCTCGCGCGGATCATCGTGCACTTCCCCGACCTCGAGCCGGGCACGAAGGAGTGCCCCCGGGGCTGCACCCATGACGAGGCCGAGTGCGCCCTCGACGCGTTCGTCGCCTCGAGCGCGGCCGGCCCGGCGGGCGCGTCGCGACTGGACTCCCTGCGCCGCCTGCTCCGGGCCCGCTCCGGCACCCCCGACGACTGAGCGTCCCGGGCCCGCTCGAGCGCGTCCCCTAAACTGCCCACAGGACCGGGTCGCCCCGAGGTGAACCACCTGCAACATCACTGCGTCTGACACTGCGTGAGACCGCTGCACGTATCCTCAGGACCTCCGCCCCAGCAAGGAGCACCATGTTCGACAAGATCTTCGGCCTGCCGGTCCATGTGCTGGTCCTCCACTCCGTCGTGGTGCTCCTGCCCCTGATGGCGCTGCTCACCATCGTCACGGCTGTCCGGCCGGGGCTGCGGGAGCGCTTCACGTGGTGGGTGACCGGGGCCAACGCCCTGGTGTTCGGACTCACCCTCGTGGCCAAGGAGAGCGGCCAGGCGCTCCAGACGGCACTCGGCGGTCAGGTCGCGAAGGAGCACGGTGAGCTCGGCTCGGTGCTGCCCTACTTCGCGCTCTTCCTCGTGGTGACGTCCGTCGGGGTTGGCGCCACCCGCCGGAACAGGTCCCTCGGACCGATCGCGGTCGGCTTCACCATCATCGCCGCGATCGCCTCGGTGGCCTGGACGGTGCGCACCGGTGACGCGGGCGCGCGGGCCGTCTGGGAAGGCCGCTGACCAGTCCGCCCCCCGTCCCCGCACCCCGTCCCTGACGCGCCGACGAGGCCTGCGGCCAGGCTGATCAGCCTGCTCGCGGTCCTCGTCGGCGGCGGGGTGATCACCGCCCTCATCGCCGGGACGGACGAGACCTACGAGCACGTCCGCGAGGGCGACGGTCTCGCGGCCCTCGACCAGCCGGTCCTCGGCTGGATGCTGGCCCGCCGCTCCCCCGGACTCGACAGCGCGGTGACCGCCTTCACCAACCTCGGAGGCAAGGTGTGGATGAGCGTCATCGCGACCCTCGCCGTGCTCGTCCTCGCCCGCTGGTGGCGCTCCTGGACACCGATCGTCCTGATGGCCGTCGCTGCTGCCGGATCGACGGTGATGACCAGCGTCGGCAAGGTCCTGACGAGTCGCGCAAGGCCGCCGCTGGCGGATGCCGTGCCGCCCTACGAGACGACACCGTCCTTCCCGAGCGGGCACACCCTCAACACCACCGTCGTGGCGCTCGTGCTGCTCTACCTCGTCCTGTGCCACGTGGCCGCGGTGGGCAGCAGGGTGGCTGCCACCATCGCGCTCGTCACCTTCGCGCTCGCCATGGGCGCCAGCCGGGTCTACCTCGGCCACCACTGGCTCACCGACGTCATCGCCGGGTGGGCGGCCGGGGCCGCGTGGGCGGGGGTCGTGGTCATGGGCCACCGACTGCTCCTGGCCCTGCTGAGACGGCGGGCGGGGCGCGAACGGGTGGCGCAGGGCTCCGGGACCACGACCACGCACTAGCGTGGCCCGGTGACCTCCTACGACGACGACCTCCGGCTCGCCCACGTGCTCGCGGACGCCGTCGAGCGGGTGACGACCGTCCGGTTCCGGGCGGACGACCTCGTCGTCGAGGCGAAACCGGACCTCACGCCGGTGACCGACGCGGACCGCACGGCCGAGGAGCACATCCGGGCCCAGCTCAAGCGCACTCGTCCCCGGGACGCCGTCGAGGGCGAGGAGTTCGGCACCACGGGGCATGGGTCGCGCCGGTGGGTGATCGACCCGATCGACGGGACGAAGAACTTCGTCCGCGGCGTCCCCGTGTGGGCCACCCTCATCGGGCTGGTCGACGAGGGCCAACCCGTGCTCGGCCTGGTGTCGGCGCCCGCCATCGGCCGGCGGTGGTGGGCCGCCCTCGGGTCGGGGGCCTGGTCGGGTCGGTCCCTGTCGTCGGCGAAGCGGATCCACGTCTCCCAGGTCGGGTCCGTCGCAGACGCCTCGCTCTCCTACTCCTCGGTCGGTTCCTGGCGGAAGGTCGAGCGGCGTGAGGAGTTCCTCGCCCTGGCCGAGGACTGCTGGCGCACCCGGGCCTACGGCGACTTCTGGTCCTACATGCTCGTGGCCGAGGGCGCCGTCGACATCGCCGCCGAGCCGCAGCTCGAGGTCTACGACATGGCGGCCCTCGTGCCGATCGTCACCGAGGCCGGCGGCCGCTTCACCTCGCTCGACGGCGTCGACGGGTGCTGGGGCGGCAACGCCTTGGCGACCAACGGCCTGCTCCACGACGAGGTGCTGGCCCGCATCGGCACGGGGACGCGGTCGGCCGCGGCGACGCCGTCTGGCCAGACCTGAGCGGCCGCGCACTCAGCTCGTGATGACCGTGACCTCGCCCCGACCGAGCGCGCGGATGCCGTCGGCGTGCGCCGCCGCGTCACCGACGACGACGACGGTCCACTGCCCGTCGACGAACCAGCGGTATGCCGCGTGCAGCCGGTCGGCGTCGACGGTCGCCATGTCACGCAGGTTGGCGGTCGTGAACTCGGTGGTGAGTCCCTCGAACGCCAGCCCGGCAGCCTCGTCGGCGATCGCATCGGCTGTCGCGTAGCGGCTCGGAGCGGTCATGGCGATGAAGTCGACACCCTCCCGGGCCTCCAGGTCGGTGAAGCCGTCGCGCCCGCTGTCGAGCAGGTCGAGGAGCAGCCCGAGCGCCTCGGCCGTCGAGTCGGCGCGCACGCTGCCGCTGGTGAGGAACAGCCCACCTCGCCGGCGCGGGCGGAAGACCGACCGGATGCCGTAGGTGAAGCCCTTCTCCTCGCGCAGGACGGCGTCGATCCGCGCGTTCGGCGAGCCGCCGAGGACGAAACCGAGGACGGGGTAGGGAGCCCAGCCCCCGTCGACGCTGCGGTCCGGTCCGGGGCAGGCGATGGTGAACTCGGTCTGGACCGAGCCGGGGCGGTCGATGAGGACGATGCGGACCCGGTCCGGGGACGGCGCCGCGGCCACCGGCGGCGACGGGGGCTCCGCCCCGTCGGGCGCGACCCACCCGCCGAGGGCCTGCTCGATCTCCGTGAAGGCGTCGACACCGTCGAGGTCGCCGGCGATGACCAGCGTGGCCCCGGCAGGGGAGACGTGGGCGCTGTGGAAGGCGGCGACATCGTCGCGGGTGATGGTGCGGACCGACTCCTTGCGCCCGGCGGTGGGGCGGGACGCCCGCTCGGTGGGGTCGAAGTAGGTCGTCAGCATCTCGATCGCTCCCCGCTGGGCGGCGATGGAACGCTCCTGCTCGATCTCGGCAAGACGCTGCTTCACGTGTCGGGTCACCTCGGACTCGTGGAACGCCGGCTCGGTCAGGCACTGGCGCAGCAGGTCGAGCGCGTAGGAGAGGTTGCCCTTGGCGACGTCGACGTCGACGCTGAGCCCGGGCTCGGCCATCCCTGCTCCGAGCGCCACGCCGCGGCGCTCGAGGAGCTGGGCGAACTCCGACGAGGTGTAGTGCTCCGTGCCCTCGTCGAGGGTGCGGGCCATGATCGTCGCCACCCCCTCCTTGTCGCGCGGCTCACGCCCCAGCGGGAGGGGGATCGAGACGCGGACGGACAGGACGTACTGGCCGGGGACGTCGTAGACGACGACCTCGAGCCCGTTGGCCAGAGATCGCCGGGCGGCCTGCGGGAAGGTGTAGGGCTCGGGCCGGGCCACCTCCGGACGGGGCACGTCGACGACGGCGGTGAGTGTCTGGTCGGAGCTCATGCGGAGTGGACCTCCTGCTTGACGAGGTAGGAGACGACGGCGCGGGAGGTCGGCGCGAGCCAAGTGGCTGCCGCCTGCCTGATCTGCGCGGCGGTGACGGCCCCCACCCGGTCGAGGAAGGAGTTGACGTAGTGCGGGTCGTCGGCGAGCAGCGTGTAGTGGCAGATGGCGTCGGCGCGCTCGTCCTGGCTGGCCAGGGCGCTGAGCCAGGACCGCTCCGTCTCGGCCATCGACGACTCGAGCTCGATCTCGGTCGGTCCCTCGGTGATGAACCGGTCCAGCTCCTCGCAGATGGCCTGCTCGATCGCCATCGGGTCGGCGCCCTCGGCCACGTCCACGGACAGCAGCCCCAGCGAGACCCCGTCGACGAAGCCCATCGCGTGGGCGCTGAGGCTGGTGGCCACCTGCTCGTCGCGCACGAGCCGCTGGACGAGCCGGGACGTGCTCAGGCCACCGATCGCGTCGAGGGCCAGCGAGCAGGCGAAGAAGTCGTCCGAGCTGTCCACGGGCAGCCGGAAGGCGAGGTGCAGCCGGTCGTTGGGGACCTCCTCGAAGCGGTCGAGCCGGGCCGGCTCCGCGAGCGGTTCGAGGCGGTAGGGCCTCGGCTCCGGCCGCTCGGCCGAGGCCGGCAGCACACCGAAGTACTTCTCCGCGGCGGCGAACGCCTCGTCGGGGGTCACGTCGCCGACGATCGTCAGCACGCTGTTGTTCGGCCCGTAGTACCGCCGGAAGAAGGCGTGGACGTCCTCGAGGCGGGCGTCGTCGAGGTCCTCCATCGAGCCGATCGTCGGGTGGTGGTAGGGGTGGTCTGCGGGGAAGATGGTCGCGTAGACGTCGATGAGCGCGTTGCCGTAGGGGACGTTGTCATAGCGCTGGCGCTTCTCCTCCTTGACGACGTCGCGCTGGTTGTCGAGGTTCTCCTGCGTGACCGCGTCCAGGAGGTGCCCGTGTCGGTCGGCCTCGAGCCACAGCGCCAGTTCGAGCGCGCCCTTGGGCACGGTCTCGAAGTAGTTCGTGCGGTCGAACCACGTCGTGGCGTTGAGCCGGCCGCCCTGGGCCATGAGGGCACTGAAGTGCTCACCCGAGGCGACGTTGCGCGAGCCCTGGAACATCAGGTGCTCGAAGAGGTGGGCGAATCCGGTCCGCCCCGGCGCCTCGTGTCGGGACCCGACGTTGACCCACACGTTGACGGTGACGGTCGGCACAGCGTGGTCTTCGGACACGATGACACGCAGCCCGTTGGGCAGGGTCCGGTCGGTGATGGGGTATGCGATGTCAGCCACGCGCCGACCCTACGCGATGCCCGGTGGCAGCCTGCAGCGTGTCCGCACGGCATACCGACGGGTCGTCGCGGCAGCGGCCTCGGGGATCAGGAACCGACGTCGGGCAGGCTCGGCCGGTGCTCGTCCCCGAGGCGTTCGATCGCGCGGCGGGCAAAGACCTGCTGCTCGGTGATGGTCCGTTCCGCGCGGCCTCGACCGAGGAAGCTGACCGCCCAGTGGAGCAGCGTGGTGACCCGGGACTTGAAGCCGATGATGTAGACGAGGTGGACGCCGAGCCACATCAGCCAGGCGATGAACCCCCCGAAGCGGAACCGGCCCACGCTGGCCACCGCGGAGAAGCGGGAGATGGTCGCCATCGAGCCCTTGTCGAAATAGGCGAACGCCTCCTCCCCGGGCTGCCCGGCCAGCCGCCGCGCGATCTGCTTCGCCGCGAAACGGGACCCCTGGATGGCGACCTGCGCGACCCCGGGCAGGTTGTCGAGCGCGATCATGTCGCCGACGACGAAGACCTCCGGGTGACCCGGCAGGGTGAGGTCGGGCAGGACCTGGATCCGACCGGCCCGGTCGAGCCCGGCGCCGCTCTGCTCCGAGAGCGTCGCGCCGAGCGGGCTGGCCTGCACCCCGGCGGCCCATACCTTGCAGATCGACTCGATGCGGCGGACGTAGCCCGAGGGGTCACCGAGGTCCTGGATCTCGATGCCGGTGGCGTCGACGTCGACGACCTTGCCCCCGAGCTGCACCTCGACGCCCATCTGCTCCAGCCGCTTCAGGGCGATCACGCCGAGCCGGTCACCGAAGGCTGGCAGCACCTGGGGGGCGGCGTCGACGAGGATGACCTTCGCCTGGGTCGGGTCGATGGCCCGGAAGTCCTTGCGCAGCGTGCGGTTCGCGAGCTCGGTGATCTGGCCGGCCATCTCGACACCGGTCGGACCGGCCCCGACGACGACGAAGCACAGCAGCCGGGCCACCTCGTGCTTGTCCCCGCGCAGGGCCGCGAGCTCGGCCTGCTCGAAGCAGCCGAGGATCAGGCCCCGCAGCTCGAGCGCGTCGTCGATGTCCTTCATCCCCGGGGCGTAGGTCGCGAAGTGGTCGTTGCCGAAGTAGGACTGGCCGGCGCCGGCCGCCACGAGGAGGCTGTCGTAGGGGGTGACGAGGCGCCGACCGAGGTTCTCGGACGTCACCGTGTGGGCCTCGAGGTCGATGTCGGTGACGTTGCCGAGGATCGTCGTCGCGTTCGCCTGCCGGCGCAGCACCTCGCGGGTGGCCGGGGCGATCTCACCCTCGGAGAGGATGCCGGTCGCCACCTGGTAGAGGAGCGGCTGGAAGAGGTGGTGGGTCGTCCTGGCGACCAGGGTGATGTCCACGTCGGCGCGCTTGAGGGCCTGGGTGCCGAAGAGGCCGCCGAAACCGGACCCGATCACGACGACGCGGTGCCGGGGGGTGGGTGCTGCGAGTGACGTCATGGACCCATTGTCCCGCCGCTGTCCTCGCCGCCCGCAACCGGCCCGCGCCCGGCAGTGGCGTCCCTGCCCGTCACGGTCGCGCGACGGCCACCAGCGGGACGTCATGGGCCCGGGCCCACTCCTGCCACTCCCCCGCCGTCCGGGTCACGAACACCGCCTCCAGCTCCGCCCGGCTGCCGCCCACCTCCAGCAGCCCGAGCAGGCGGGTGCGGAAGTGCGGCTCGAGGGCCGCCACGGCGACGTGCCCCTCCGCCGCCGCATAGATCCCGTATGCCGCGACCGCGCCCCCCAGGGGTCCGTCCGGCGTCGTCAGGCCATGGCGGATCGGCGCGGCCATCGTCTCGACGGCGCTCGAGAGGGCGACCTCCCGCCTGGTCCCGACGCCGGTCGACATGCGCAGCACGAGGGCCGCCAGGCCCTCCGACACGGCCCGTTCGGAGCCGCTGAGGTCGGCGACGAGCACCCTCGGCAGGGCCGGCGGGGTGAGCGTGCCGTAAGCGGCCTGGTAGGTCAGGTCGTGGCCGGCCAGGTTGTCCAGCGGTGCCGGGTGGCCGACGACGGCGACCTGGCAGAGGCGCGGGTGGCGTGCGTGCAGCACGTCCCACCCGAGCCCGAGCCGGTCCAGGGCGGCGGTGCGGGTCGCGGTGATGAGCAGGTCTGCGCCGGTGAGGAGCTCGTCGAGGGCGGTCCGGCCCGACTCGTCCTTGAGGTCGGCCACCATGACGGTTTGCCCGACCACGAGCTCGTCGTACCAGGCCTTCGCGATGTGCTCGAGCGGATCGCCGGACGGAGGCTCAACCTTGGTAACGCTCGCGCCGAGTGCCGCCAGCCGCGACGCCGCGAGCGGGCCCGGCAGGTTGACCGCGGTCGACACGACCCGGACCCCGCGCAGCGGCGCGGCGGTCGACGGGGGTGCTGGCTCCATGGTGGGAGTGACTCTACGACCGCTCGAGCACCACGCTCGGGGCAGGCCTGGTCGGCGGCGGTCAGTCGAGGAGGTCGAGTCCGGAGGTGACGATGCTCTCGATGTCGAGGCCGTGCTCGCGGTAGATGTCGTCGAGGTCTCCGGACTGGCCGAACCGGGTCACCCCAAGGTGATTGGCGCGCACGCGGTTGACCCCCGCGAGGAACGCCAACGTGTGCGGGTGCCCGTCCAAGACGGTGACGATCGGCGTGGCACTGTCCCCCGGCAGCAACGCGTCCAGGATCCAGGTGGGAGCATCGGGCGCCCCGCGCCGGGCCTGCGCCGCCTCGAAGAGCAGACCCGCGCTGGTCACGCAGACCACGGCGGTGCCGAGCCCCATCGCCTCGAGGCGCTCTGCTGCGCCGAGCGCCTCGGGGATCAGTGCGCCCATGGCGCAGATCGTCAGAACGGGGTGGGTGGGCCGGCGCAGGACGTAGCCACCGGCGACGACGTTTCGCCGGCGACGCTCGCGGGCTGCCGGGTCCTGCGGGATCGCTGCCAGGGACTGGTCGATGGGCCGGGTGGAGAGGCGCAGGTAGGCGGAGCTCCCTCCCGGCCTGCCGAGCCGAGCCAGGCTGGCGAGCAGCGTCCACTCCGCGTCGAGGGCGAACGCGGGTTCGTAGCTGACGCACCCCGGTTGTTCCAGCCCGATCGATGGCGTCTTGATCGACTGGTGGGCGCCACCCTCGGGGGCGAGGGTGACCCCCGAGGGGGTCCCGACCAGGATGGACTGACCGCCGGCGTAGATGCCGAATGACCATGGCTCCAGGGCGCGTTCGACGAACGGGTCGTACAACACGCCGATCGGCAGCAGCGGCTGGCCCCAGCGACTCCAGGTCGCGCCCAGCTCGCCGAGGACACCCACGAGGTTGGTCTCGGCGATGCCGAGCTCGAGGTGGCGGCCCGTGGGGTTCTCGCGCCAGTGCAGGATCGTCTCTGCGTCGTCGTCGAACCAGTCCGAGCGCTCCGTCTGCGCCCAGACACCGACCTTGTTCACCCAGCCGCCGAGGTTGGTGCTGGAGCTCACGTCAGGGCTGACGGTGACGACGCGGCGTCCGATCTCGGGCGCGGCACGGTTGAGATCGAGCAGGGCGCGGCCGAGGGCCGCCTGGGTGGTGGCGACTCCGCCCGGGGTGCGACCGAGGTCACTCGGCAGCTCCAGGTCCGGGGCGCTCATCACGTCCTCCCGCCGCAGGCGCTGCGCGGCGGCTGCGCAGGCCCGCTCCGGTGCCGAGCCGGGGGGAAACTTCTGCCACGGGTGGTCGGTGCTCACCCCGACCCGCTGCGCCAGCTCACTCAGGTGCTCGAGCCTGAGCAACGCGGAGTGGTTCTGGGGATGGCCCTCGCTGGCCAGGCCGTATCCCTTGACGGTGTAGGCGAAGATGACGCTCGGGCGGGTGTCGTCGATGGCCGCGAAGGCGTCCCTGAGCGCGGCGAGGTCGTGGCCGCCGAGGTTGCGGATGGATGCGTGGAGCTGCTCGTCGGGGACGTCGGAGAGCAACCGGTCGATGGCCGCGCCGTCCGGGCCGTCGCCCGGCAGCCGTGCGCGGAGCTGGTCGGCGGTGCAGCGCAGCAGCCGCTGATACTCGGGGTTGGCCATCGCGTCGATCCGGCAGCGCAGGGCCGCTCCGCCCGTGCGGGCAAAGAGGTCCTCCAGCAACTGCCCGTACTTCACGGTCAGCACCTGCCACCCGGCTGCCGCGAACATTCCCTGCAGTCGTCCAGCTCCGTTGTTGGGCACGACCCGGTCCAGCGACTGGCGGTTCAGGTCGACGATCCAGACGACCTCGCCCAGTTCCGTGACCATCGGGTCCAGGACGGCCTCCCAGACGGCACCCTCGTCCAGCTCCGCATCGCCGACGAGGGAGTACTGCCGACCCGTGCCCGCGCCGCCGAACTGGGTGTTGACGTATCGCCGGGCCAGCGCCCCCCAGATGGGTGCGGTCGCGCCGATCCCGACCGACCCCGTCGAGTAGTCCACCGGGTCCGGGTCCTTGGAGCGGCTCGGGTAGCTCTGCAACCCGCCGAAGGCGCGCAGCCTCGTCAGGTAGGACTGGTCCAGCTCCCCGAGCAGGTAGTTGATGGCGTGCAGCACCGGCGAGGCGTGCGGCTTGACCGAGACCCGATCCCCCTGCCGGAGGTGCTCGAACCACAACGAGGTCATGATCGTGACCATCGAGGCGCTCGAGGCCTGGTGCCCGCCCACCTTGACACCGGAGGTGTTGGGCCGCATCCGGTTGGCGTGGTCGACGATGGCCGTCGACAGCCACAGGACCCGTTGCTCGATGGTGCGCAGCACCACGAGGGGGTCATCCTCCGCTGCGGACCGGGGGCCCGGCTCGGGCTTCACGATGCTCGTCACGTCTGACCTGCTTCCGATGTGGCCCAGAGGATCTGGTCCGTGCTCATGTGGGCGGTTCTCCGAACACGGCATACAGCTGCCCGAGGTGGGCCACCAGGCCGGGGCCGCCGAGCGCCGCCGGCGGCGCGGGGAGCTGGCGCAGCAACAGATCCACCGGCAGCTCCGCCTGGATCGGGAGCGGCGCAGACGGTGCCCCGGTCCAGAAGTCCCCAGCAGCCACGGTCACGTCGGCGAGCGCCATCATCGCCCCGGGACGGGGCCCTTCGGTCGTGGGTGCCGCGACCTCGGCCGCCGGAACAGGATCGCTCCCGCGCAGCTCGCGGAGCCGGTTCAGCAGTGCCGCGCGGCTGCGCCCGCGCCAGAGCAGGATGGCGAAGGGGTCGTCGTCGAAGCTCTCCGCGAGCAGGTAGAACGTGGCCGCGAGGTGCTTGCACGGGACCTCCCAGTCCGGGCAGGAACAGCTCAGGGCCAGGTCTGTGGCGCGCTGCGGGAAGAGCGGCGCGCCCGCTGCCAGGAAGACCTCCTCGAGGTCGCGGGGCATCTCGCCCGCAAGCAGCCGGGCACTGTGGATCGCCTGCTCTGCGAGGGCGACCTCGACCTTGGCCCACACCAGCTCACCGAAGGCGGGCAACGCAATCGACACCTTGTACGGCGTCTTGCGGGACCCCTGCACCGACGCCGTGACCACCCCCGGGGCCACCTGCAGGGAGAGCACCTGACCACGTCGGGCGTAGCTCTTGCCGCGGGTCAGCCTGGAGCCGAGGGCGAAGGACTCCAGCACCTCGAGGAAGCGCCGTGACCACCAGTGCTCCCCGATGGCACCTTTCGCGCTGCGAGCGACGAGCCCGCCGTCCACGGCGCGAGGCTTTGAGGGTGGCGGGAACGAGCCTGACCAACCAGGACGGCCGCGACCGGGCGGGCTCACTCGACCACCGACCCGGCCTCGAGCGTGAACAGCTCACGCAGGGCGGAGGTGGAGAGCTCGGTGAGCCAGCCCTCACCCGTGCCCACGACGCTGGCCGCCAGGCCACGCTTGTCCTTGATCATCAGGGCGATCTTCTCCTCCAACGTCCCCGCGCACACCAGCTTGCGCACCTGGACCGAGCGGGTCTGCCCGATCCGGAACGCACGGTCGGTGGCCTGGTCCTCCACCGCCGGGTTCCACCACCGATCGACGTGGATGACGTGGTTGGCTGCGGTGAGGGTGAGCCCCGTGCCCCCTGCCTTCAGCGAGAGGACGAACAGGGACGGCCCGTCGCCAGCAGGGTCCTGGAACCGGGCGACGAGGTCGTCCCGCTGGCCCTTGCCCAGGCCTCCGTGAAGGTAGGCGACCTCTCGGCCGAAGCGGGCACCGAGGTGGGTACGCAGCAGGTCGCCGAACTCCGCGTACTGCGTGAACAGCAGCGCCTTCTCACCGGAGGCGAGCACTTCGTCGAGGGTCTCCTCCACGCGCGCCAGCTTGCCCGAGCGCCCGCCGATCCTGCTGCCGTCCTTGAGGAACTGCGCCGGGTGGTTGCAGACCTGCTTGAGCTTGGTCATCGTCGCCAGCACCAGTCCACGGCGCTCGATGCCGTCAGTGCTCTCGATGCGGTCCATCATGTCCGCGACGACGGCCTGGTAGAGCGAGGCCTGCTCGCGGGTCAGGGAGCACACCACCTCCATCTCGATCTTGGCCGGCAGGTCGGTGATGATCGAGGTGTCGGTCTTCAGCCGGCGCAGCACGAACGGCTGCGTCAGTGATCGCAGCCGGGTCGCCGCCTCGGCATCACCGTGCCGCTCGATGGGTGTCGCGAAGCGCGCCTTGAACGACGAGGGCGGACCGAGCAGTCCCGGGTTGGCGAACTCCATCAGCGACCAGAGGTCGCCCAGGCGGTTCTCGACCGGGGTCCCGGTCACTGCGAACCGGTGCGACGACGGCAGCGACCGCACGGCAACCGCTGCCCGGGTCGCGGCGTTCTTCACCGCCTGGGCCTCGTCGAGGACCACGCGACGCCAGCTCATCTCACGCAGCGCGTCGGCGTCGCGGATCACCAGCCCGTAGGTCGTCACGACCAGGTCGCAGGACGCCACCACCTTCTGGAACGCCTTGCCCTTGGGTCGCTCGGCCCCGTGGTGGACGTGCACCCGCAGCCCGGGGGCGAAGCGGGCAGCCTCACGCTGCCAGTTGCCGACCAACGACATCGGGCAGACGAGCAGGGTCGGGCCCAGCTCCCGAGGCAGCTCGAGACACATCAGGGCGAGCAGCTGCACCGTCTTGCCCAGACCCATGTCGTCCGCGAGAACGCCGCCCAGGCCGACCGACTCCAGGAACGACAGCCAGGCCAGACCGCGTTCCTGGTAAGGACGCAACGCACCCGTGAAACCCTCCGGCGCGGACATCGGCGTGATTCGGTGGTCGACCTGGCCGGACAGGAGGTCTGCGAGCCAGCCCTGCGCCTCGATGTCCACGACGGGCAGGCCACCAGGTCCGTCATCGCGGGCCCCGAGGGTCGAGAGCACCTCCCCAACGCTCATCCGCCCGGAGCCGTGCGACCTCTTCGCCAGGAACGCCCGAGCCCGTGCGAGGCGGTCGGCGTCGACGTACATCCACTGACCGCGCACCCGCACCAGCGGCTGATGGACCTCGACGAGGTCGGCGACCTCCTGCTCGGTCAGGGTGTGCTCCCCGACCGCCAGATCCCAGCGGAAGTCCACCAGACCATCACGGCCGATGACCGCCCTGGTCGCGGCCGCGCCCGGCTGCGCGGGGGTCGACACCGAGAGCTTCGCACCCAGCCGCATGGAGGGGTTGGTCCACCACCCGGGGAGCAGGACGCCGAAGCCGGCGGCCAGGAGGATCGGCGCGGCCTTCGACAGAAACAGGTGCGCGCCCGCGACGTCCAGGTCCAGCGACGACGGCTTCGCGGTGCGCAGCGGGCCCTCGATGTCCGGGTAGAGGCGCATGGCCCGGCCGAGCTCACCGAGCAGGGTCTCCTGCGGATCGGCGACGTGTCGTGCCAGCGCGCGCAACGCTCCCTTGGCGCGCCACACCTGGGCGGCGTCGACGACCAGCCCCGGCTCCTCCGTCGACTGCAACGCGAATTCCACCCGCCACGCGGCGTCGGGGACACCATCGCCTGCCATCGCCTCGCCCGCCATCGCCTCGGCCACCCCCACCGGTTCGACCAACCGGAAGCAGGCCCGAACGGCGCCCACCTGGGTGACCTCCCGCTGCCATTCGGCCAGCGCCTCGTCCAGGGTGGCCAGGGCCGCCGCCGTGGTGGCGAAGTGGGGGTCGGAGCACGTCAGTGCCGATCGGAACGACGCCGCCGCCCGCCGGCGCGGAAGGGGACCGAGGCGCGAGCGAACCGCTGCGTCCACCAGCGCGTCAGTCGCAGATGCCAGTGACCGGACCGCGTCCGCGCCTCGGTCGACGCCAGCCGGGCAGGCGGCAGTGAACGAGCCGGGCAGTCCCTCGGTGGCCGCACGCAGCCACACGGCGTCCGCTCCGGTCACCACCGCATACCAGGTCGCCACCGCCCGCCCGTGGCCCGCTTCCCGCACGCCGGGCAGCACCCGCCCACGTCCGACGAGATCCAGCGCAAACCCCGCAAGCGCCCGCAGCGCTCGCAGGTCACCTCCCGCGATCGGTCGATCGAGGTCGACCTCGGTGTCGTCCGCAGCCAGCAGGTAGTCCAGGGCGGTTTCCGGGTCCAGAGCAAGTGTCGGGACCTCCCACCGCCCGTCGGCCACGGCCTGCTGGTTGTGCGGCTGCTCGCGGGTCCGGAGCACCTCGGCCGAGGCTGAGGGGCCCCGGTCCTGGTTCGGCAGGGTGAGAACAGCGGTGCCGGGGGTGCCTTCACGCGCCGTCACGGCGGCCAACGCCTGCGCAGGGACGGCGAAGGGGTGCGCCTGCACGGCGGGGCGGCGACCTCGGCGCACGGGTGGCTGGGCCGGCGCGTCGGAGTCCTCGGCCCACAGGATGAGCTCACCCCGGGGATCGCGCTGGGTCGACCACCAGGCGTGTAGGACGATCAACGCTGCTCAGCTCCCAGGATCCGTCTGCCAGTGGGCAAACCTACCCGACGAAGGCACCGCTATCCTTGGCACGAGATGGCCTGCGGTTCGCGCCCCGCCGACACCGCCTCGGCCACTGGTCCCTGCTCGTCCTTCCTGGTCACCGTGAGCAGCGTCGCTCCTCCTGGCCCAGACACGAGCGCCTCGTCGACCGGCCCCCCGAAGGAGATCCGCATCAGCACACCCACGGCCACTCGACTACGGCGGCGGCCACCTGGCTCATGGACCCGGCCTGGCGCCACCCCTGCGCCCGGATCCACCCACAGGCCCCTTACCGCGTCGACGCCCGGGCCCAAACCGTCATGTGGTCGACAGCCTCTCGACACGGCCCCAGAAAGTCGTCAAGGCGACCCGGGCCGGAGGGCCACCGGTGCTTGAGGTCACGACGCTCAGATGGGCCCTGACCATCGGCCTGGTCGTCGGGCTGTTCGCTCTGGATCTTGGGCTGGCGGCTGCACGGCCGCACGTGGTCGGGTTCCGGGAAGCTGCCCTATCCTCAGTCTTGTTCATCGCCGTGGCCATCGCGTTCGGGGTGGTCTTCACCGCGCAAGCAGGCGGGGACTTCGGCACGCAGTACTTCGCCGGCTACCTCGTCGAGAAAAGCTTGTCGATCGACAACCTCTTCGTCTTCGTCATCATCATGACCACCTTCGCCGTCCCGGAAATTCATCAGCAGAAGGTCCTCATCTTCGGCATCGGGATGGCGCTGGTCATGCGCGGGATCTTCATCGCCCTGGGCGCCGCGCTGCTCGAGCTGTTCTCCTTCATGTTCCTGATCTTCGGCGTCGTCCTGATCGTCACTGCGGTCCAGCTCTACCGCCATCGCGACGTCGACCCCGACGTGGCGGACAACGGGCTGGTCCGCCTGGCCCGCCGGGCACTGACCGTCACCGAGACCTACGACGGCGGTCGGATGTTCAGCCGCCACGCCGGCAGACGTGCTGTCACACCACTGTTCATCGTGCTGCTGGCCATCGGCAGCAGCGACCTGCTGTTCGCGCTGGACTCGATCCCGGCCATCTTCGGTGTGACTGACGAGCCCTACATCGTGATCGCTGCCAACGCCTTCGCCCTGATGGGCCTGCGGCCACTGTTCTTCCTGGTCAAGGGTCTGTTGGACAGGTTGGTCTTCCTGTCGACCGGCCTGGCGTTGATCCT
>NZ_JBKJPP010000124.1:0-32281 GCF_046595215.1 Lapillicoccus sp.
CGCCCTTGCCGCCGCGCTGCTCGGCGCCGGGTACGGGCTCTGCCTGAGCACGGGCCTGCGCGAGGTCGAGGAAACCGCAGCACCCGACGAGCTCGGCGCGGTCGTCTCGATCTTCTACAGCCTCGCCTACGCCGGGCTCCTGGTGCCCTACCTGCTCACGTTCCTGGCGCCGCGAGTCGGTTACCCCTGGGCCCTCACCGCAGCCGCCGCCGCGTCGGGACTGACCATGGTGCTCGTTCTCGTGTCGCGACCCGGCTCGGGACCGGCGCATGACGCCCCTTCCGCCCATGTCGATCGGTTACCGCGCATCTGAACCAGACCAGACAGACAGCTCGTTCCCCACGGAAGCAGATGGAAACCCGGCTGGACGCATACCCGGCCAGTCCTTCAGCGTGAGCCATGGACACTCCCAGCATCTTGATGGAAGGGCTACGAGGTGCGGAGACCACGCTCCTCCATCGCATCACAGACTTGACGCATCGTCGAGATCGCAACGCTGAGACAACTCAGGCGGGAACTGCACCCGGGCGCGCGCCGAACCGCCCGCACCGCGCCCGGCGGAACTGCGCGCTGCGCCGCCTTGGCCCTGAGCAGCGCCACCCTGTAGGGGACGGGACCTCGGGCTCGACGCAGCGGGCGAACGCGGCCACGGATGTGTCCGGGTCGTCAGGTACCGCAGGCCCGGTCAGCTGGCTGGTCTCCGCATCGACAGCCGGCACGCGACGGTGATGAGTCGCCCGCTGCGCAACTGGTGTGGAATCGATAGTCCCGAATGTTGGTTCCCGACGCATGGACAGTGCACGCGGGCAGGCCCGGTCTGTGACGTGGTCGCACCCCTCACAGGCGGTACGGCTGTTCCTGCGGGGCGCCACGGCCCGGACCGCGGTCCCGGTCGCTGCCGTGGTCGGGACGGTGTTGTCCGCGGTCAACCAGGGCGACGTCGTGCTGTCCGGGACGGCGAGCCTGGGGGTTTGGGTCCGGATCGCGGTCAACTATCTGGTGCCGTTCCTGGTCGCGAGCTTCGGGTATCTCTCGGCGCGGCGGTCCCCCCCGGACGGGGGTGAACTCAGACAAGGTCGATCTCAATGACGATCTCCGAGCGCAAGGCGGCGCGATCAAACGAGTGATCGACGCCGGGACTCCTCGGGTGCTCGGAATGTCGGCGGTCGCGGAAGACGCCGGGGAGATCATGTTCGCCGCGACATGGGCGATCACGATGCGGATAACCGTCGAGCGGGTCGCCGACACCTGGGCGCCGTATTTGACCATGAACGAAGCCTTGCGGCTGGTTGCGCTCTCGTTCCGCCGCGGCCCCGCCCAGCTTTCGTGCTGCGCCGCTTGACGGGAACCGCCCTGTATCTCCGCCCCTGCCCGACCGTCGTGTCCGACGGAGCGGTTTCACGAGCCCCTCCCTGGCAAGCCGGCGCCTCAACCGTGCCGGCGTGCGGTCAGAGCGGTGGTGAGCGGCGGCTTACGGCACCGGGAACGGGGACGCCACGGCCTCCTCTCGGCCGTCGAGGGCCTGGGCGCAGCGCACCATGTCGATGGTGACGTCGAGGATGAAGCGTTGGAACAGAAACAGCAGCCCGGTGATCGCGGCTACGTCGGCCTCGCTGCACACGGCCAGTGCTGCGTCCGGGTGCAGACCCGCGGCGGCCGGCAGACCTCGGACGTGTTCGCGGGCCCGGCCGAGCAGCCCGAGCGCGGTGGCCTCATATGGCGCGCTGCGCACGACCGGGCCCAAAACATCGTCTAGGGCGACCTGCAGGAAGACCGGCCAGTTGGCCAGCACCCGGAAGTCGCTGGACGGGCCGTGGTGCAGGTGCATGTCACTGGCGCGGGTGAGCAGCTCCCGCACCTGGGGCGTGGTGTCACCGGGATCCACCAGGTGCAGGGCCGCCATCCCGTCCGGTGGGCCCGACGGCGGCGCCGCCTCGGACCAGACCAGCGCGCCCGCCCCTCCGCACGCACGGCCCTGGATCCCCTCGCACCACGCGGTGATCAGCAGCAGGTACTTGACGTTGCCGTAGTTCAGCGCCCGCAAGGCCGCTCGAACCTGCGCGAGGTCGGCCTCGCCGAACCCCAGCCGGGACAGCCGGGGCCGAGGATCGGGTGGGTCGTCGCCGGGCAGGATCGCCATGGTGCGCAGCTCGTCGGCGGCCCGCTCGACGTAGCGGGTGGCGAAGGAGGTGCGCGCCGCCTGCCAGGCGGCCGGGACGAACCCGCCAAAGACGGCCAGGCTCCGCGCGGCGAACATCACCCACGGCACCCGCAGCACTGCTTGCATGTCCTCGTAGCTGCTGCGCAGAAGCCCGCGAGCGTCGTCGAACTCGACCTGCGGGAACGTCGGCCCGCTCATCGCCGGGGCCCTCGCGGGCCGCTGCTGTGCTCGATCATGGACCCGATCGTGCCAGCCGCCGTGGATGTAAGGCGATCAGGACACGCCTCGGCCTCCAGAAGCCGCGGCAGGACCTCGCTGAGAGTCGGAAAACGCCGGCCCTGCGGGCGGTGGGCGAGGCCGGGGTGTGGGTCGCGTGCCTGAGCAACGGCGCCCGCGACAGCACCGAGCCGTTCCTGCGGCGCGCCGGCCTGCAATAGCTCGTCGATGAGGTGCTCAGCGTCCCTGAGGTCGGGAAGTCGAAACCACCGCCGCAGGTGTACCGGCATGGGTTCGAGCGCGTCGCCCGACCCGCCGGCGAGGTCGCGCTGGTCGCGGTGCACGCCTTTGACTGCCACGGCGCGCATGCCGTGGCACTGACCACCGGCTGGGCGCCGCGGCTCGAACGGCACCACGGCAGGTTCACTCCGGCCGACGTCGTCCGTGATGACCGGGTGGCAGTCGTCACTGGACGTCTCGCGCTCCCCCCGCCCATGACCCTGTTTGACCGACCACCATTCGAAGGAGATTCAGCATGGCCACCCGGCGCAGCACATCACCATCAACCGGCCCGCCGACGAGGTGTGGGCGGTGGTTAGCGACGCCGGCAGCATCTCGACCTGGTTCCCGATGGTAGAGACCTCGTCCGCCTCCGGTGAGGATCGGCACTGCATCCTCAAGGGTGGTGTCCCGCTCGAGGAGAAGATCGTCACCAATGACGCCGATCTGCGCCTCTTTCAGTACCGCATCGTCGGCGGCGGGGTGTCGGCTCAGTCGCACTTGGGCACGGTCGACGTTCTCGAGCAGGGCAGTTCCTGCCGGATAGTCTAGCACCGAGGTCACCCCCGACGAGCTCGCCGACCCCTTGGGCCCAGCCGTCGAGGACGGCATCCAGGACCTCAAACAGCACTGTGAGTCGCTCAGCCAACGGCGCCCCGCCGCCCCATGTCACCCGCCGGGTGTCCCCCGTGTTCCACAGAAACGTCTTCGCACGAGCACAAAGGGGCGTTGCCGCGGGCCCCCGGGCAGGCCACCGACGTCCTATTCGCCGTGTCGTCGCAGGAGATGTACGACCTCCTCGTCGTACGGCGTGGGTGGTCGCCGCGCCGCTACACCGGCTTCGTCGCAACCACTATCGAGAACGCCCTGCTGTGAACCCGCGCGACGCGCCCGGCGCCCGGCGCTCGCTGGGTGTCCTGGACGGGGGGCGCCCAAGGCCTCTATCCGCCGCAAATTTCGCGCGAGAGCGTGCCACCTCGGATGTGATGCGCGCGCTCCACACCCCGCGTCCTTCCGGTGCCCCTCTGTTGTCAAGGGGTCGGGATCAGCTCTTTGGAGTGTGCGCGGGAGCCGGCCCCGGACGGGGCTTCGCAGGGGCCGTGGTGGCCGGTAGCGTCATGGGTGCGGGTCCGGGAAGTGGCTGATCCGAAGTGTCGATGTGCGGGGGCAGGTCGACCGCGCTGGATATCAGAGACGCCCCGCAGTGCCCTCCCCGACCCGCCCCGAGCGGCGCGTCGGCCGCGCGTTGTGCGTCGGCGACCAGCCTCGCGGTAGAGGGCGTCAGAGATCCTGCGTTTGAGGCAGCGCCTGGCCTCAGCTCGGGTCTTGCCGGCAGCGATCTTGCGCCGGTAGTAGGCCCGGCCGGGGGTGTCGAGGCGGATCTGGGTGGCGGCGGGGATGTGGATCATGTGGTTCATCCGCCGGTTCCCGGCCCGCGAGAGCCGGTGCCGGACGATCTCACCGGACGAAGCATCGATCGGGGCGGTGCCCGTCCAGGACGCGAACCGGTGCCGGTCAGCGAACCGGGCGATGTCCCCGACGTCGGCCAGCGTCCGGGCGGCCACGACCGGCCCGACACCGCGCAGATCCATCAGCCTCGAGCCGGAGGCCAGGACCATCGCCTTGAGCTCCTTGGTCAGCGTCTTGATCTTCTTGTCGACCGCGATCAGCTCGGCCAGTTGCTCGACCGCGAGCCGGCGGCGGGTCTTGCCCGCGAGGTCCCGGGGCCGCACCGAGGCAAGGATTGCCTTGGCCTGCAAGGCGGTCAGATCCTTCTTCCCCTTCCCCGGGATCAGCTCGGACAGCAGCCGTTGCAGCCGGTTGACCGTTTGGATCCGTGCCCGGGTCAGCTCCTCCCGGCGGTCGGCGAGCATCCGCAACGCCTCGAGCTGCACGTCGTAGGACAACACGCGTAGCCCTTCGGGGCGGACCGCGACCGCCGCGACCGCGTGCGCGTCGTGGGCGTCGGTCTTGCGGCCCAGGCCGGTGTCGAACAACCGCGCCCGGGCGCTGAGCTTGGCCGGCACGTCCACCACGGACTCACCGTCGGCCAGCAGCCGCTGCGCCAGCGTCCGGCCGGCGCCGTTGCTGCCCTCGACCGCCCAGACCCGCTCCGGCCAGGCCCGCACGTGCTTGCGCATCGCGCCATACCCGGCCTTGTCCGTGGAGAACCGGCCCGTGGCCAAGAGCTTCTCTCGCTCGTCAACGACCTCGATCGTCGCCGACAGCTTGTGGGGATCGACCCCGATGAACACCTTCGCCATGCCGCCACCTCGCCTGATCGTGGACCTGTAGTGATTACGAGGCGGGCATTGCTGTTGAGAGCAGGGCAGTCCCCTCTGGAGCCACACCTCGTCACGGCACCCGGCGGGAACGCAAACCGAAAGTGAGCCACACCGATCACGCTGATGGGCAGCCGCGAGAAGAGCACCCCGCCGAGCACCTGAACCGAGTCTGGCCGGACACCGGTCCTACCGACAAGCGTCTAACAGCCGCTAAAGACCGCAGCCTCAGTACTGTGCATCACAAGCGGATGGCGGATTCAGGCGGTCGTCGCAACGATGGGCGCTTTAGGGTTGAACAGTAGCTGCTGCATGGTTTGAGCGGGGGTCCATGCATAGCCCACGCCGCGGTTGCTGGTCAGGATTTTCGAGGTGTTGAGGTAGCGCTGGGAGACGACTTGGAAGATGGGCGGAGGCGGCCTCGGCGGGCAACGGCAGGCAGCCCGGTTCGTCGATGGCCAGGCAGGTGGGTCCGGCGTAGAAGCGCAGTTGGTGGCCCAGTGGCCTTCGATCGCGACGCGGTGGCAGCGGGCGGCGCGGTCGGCGGCGGTGGTGACGTAGGTGCCGTAGCCGGTCTCGGCGGCGGCGGACCGGGCCAGGGTGACGGCGAGGGTGGGTCTGGGGTCAGCGCTCATCGTTCGGGTCCTCAGTGCAGATGGGTGGCAGGAAGCCGCGTGTGAGGCAGTACCTGGGTCATCGACGACCACCACACAGAGGAGCAGCACATCGGCCAGGACGTCTCCGAGCTCGATTCGGCGCTCCGTCGTGCTTATCCACGGTCAGGTCGAGTTCGTCGTCGCCCGACCGGGCGATCACGAATGTTCACCACAACGGGGGATCCACATCCTGCCGTCCGACGACCAGGTCCCGCCGCCGATGCAGCGGCGCTCGAGTCGGTGGCCACACTGATGCCGCACGGAGATGGCGTCACCGCTGCTCCCGGCCGCCTTGTCGGATGTCGCGAGGTCGCCCGGGCGGTCAGCGTGTTCGGGGCCGAGAAACAAGCTGGGTGCGGTCGTTGGATGCGAGCCTATTTGTTAGAACATAGTCGGTTTGTGAGTGCAACCATGTCACTCTGATGGCACACATCAGCGCGAAACGCCGCCGGACCGTGAGAAACGTTGAGGAACGTTCCTGCAGGTCAGGCGGCGTCTGGCCGAGGGTGGGCAGGTCAGTGAAACCCTGTCGTCAGATGTCGTAGTACATCTCGAACTGGCCCGGTCACGTGAGGTCGATCTGGAAGACGTGTGTACCTACCGGGCAAGTCCCCCTCCGGACACGATTGACGACACGCTCGTTGGGCGGAGGCAGTGACCCTCTTGCCGCTGCGCTCGTCGTCAAGCCGAACGCCAACGAGGCGTAAACCTCACCTCGAGTACTCGTAGCCCATGTCGGTCTCGTCGGCGATTGACCTCCGCTCCATGTTCGACGAGGGCATGGCGGAGCCCAGCCCCACCGCGCCGCTCTGCACGTGCCTCCGCCTACGACCGCGACGGGATGGGTTTGTCGTCAGTCCCAACGAGATCGCCGACCGCACACTGCACCTGCACAAGGTGCTCGGGCCCGGCCAGATCATCCAGATGGACGTCGGCTGCACGCCGCACCGCGACGTGCAGGGCCATCGAGCTGCTCGCACCGAGGTCCCGGTTCCAATGGCGGACCGGTCGGCGGTCACTCCGGGAACGATGCGCACCGTGCCGTCGTCGCCTGGTGGGGCTGACTCACCCATCTGGCTGCCGATGGTGACGCCGCCGAACGGCGCCTGGAGACGGAAACATATGGGAGCACCGCCGACTGGTGACCGGTTGGTGGTCGCGCCCGGCAAGAAGGTGATCGATCCTTCGTCAGCCATCGAGGCGGCCGCGACTGTGAGCGTGTTGAGGGGGTGGCAGGAGTCTCCCGCCCGCGGCCCCCGCCAATCGACTGCAAGCCACACTTCGCGGCCGCGCCCGGGCGCCTCGAGGACTCCCGACTCAGCGGAGGCCGAGGAGCGTGAGGCCGCCGTGCGTCATGTTGTCTGCCTCGACCGTGATCATCCGGTGGGTCGCACGATGATGGCGACCTTCCCGCGGGCCCGACCGGACTCGAGGTGGCGGATGGCGTCGGGCACCTCGGCGAGCGGGTAGGTCCGGTCGATGCTCGGGACGACCTGGCCGGCTTCGATGAGGTCGGTGAGCCGTTCGAGGTCATTGCCACGCACCGTGCAGACGAGCATGGTCAGCCGCTGCTGCACCACCGACGAGAGGGCCAGGGCACGCAGCTGTCGGTTCATGCCTCCGGTCAGCTCACCACCGTCCTCGCCGCCGACGAGCACGGCGGTCCCGGTGGGCGTGAGGGCACGACGCAGCCGCGACAGTGTCGCTCGCCCCGCGATGTCGATGATCAGGTCGTAGCGGTGGGCGCCATCTGCGAAGTCGTCGCACGTGTAGTCGACGACGTGGTCGGCACCCAGTGCGCGGACCAGGTCGAGCTTGGCGGTGCTGCAGACGCCGGTGACGTCGGCGCCGAACGCCTTGGCCAGCTGGACGGCATACGATCCGACACCCCCGGACGCACCCGTGACCAGCACCTTCTGTCCCGACTCGAGCCGGCCAACGTCGAGTGCCTGCAGGGCGGTTGCGCCGGACACCGGGACGACCGCCGCCTGCGCCCACGCCGCGTTGGCCGGTTTGCGCGCCAGCTTGTCCTCGCGGGCCACGGCGTACTCGGCGAAGGAGCCCTGGCCGAAGCCGTACACCTCGTCACCGGCAGCGAACCGCGTCACCGCCTGGCCGACCGCCACTACTGTGCCGGCGACGTCGTGCCCAAGGACCGGCTGCCTCGGCCCGCGGATCCCCAGAGCGAGGCGTAGCAGGAGCGGCCGGCCCGTCATCAGGTGCCACGTGCCGCGGTCGAGACCGGCCGCGCTCACCTGCAGGAGCACGTCGCGGTCGCCGACCTCGGGTCTGTCGATCCGGGCGAGGCGCAGGACATCGGCTGATCCGTACCTGTCCTGCACGACCGCATGCATCGTGACCTCGGCCGGCCTGCTGGTGTCACGGCCGATGCCGATGCCGATGCCGTTGCCCTGACCCTGGGTTCCCATGAACGCTTCCCCTCTCACTTGGCGAGCCGCTCTCGCCGTACTTAGTACGAACACGGTATCGTACAATGTACGAACTGGCTATGGCTCCGAGGCGAAGGTGACGAACAGATGGTGAGATCAGTCCAGGTCGTCACCCCGAGGCGCGAACCGCTCAGCCGCGACCGGGTGCTGGACGGCGCGATGGTCGTGGCCGATGCGGGGGGCCTCGACTCGCTGACGATCCGCTCGCTCGCGCAGACGGTCGGCGTCGGGCCGATGTCGATCTATCATTACGTCGCCAACAAGGACGAGATCATCGACGGCATCGTCGATCTCGTCTTCGGCGAGATGGACATCCCCTCACCCGACGGGGACTGGCGCACGCAGATGCACCGGCGGTCCGTTTCGGTCCGTCTCGTGCTGAGGCGCCACCCCTGGGCGATCCCGCTCCTGCAGTCGCGGACCGCGCCCGGCCCGGCGACGCTGCGCCACCTCGACGCGGTCATCGGCTGCCTGCGTGGCGCGGGCTTCTCGGTGGAGATGACCGCCCACGCGTACGCGCTGATCGACAGCTACGTCTACGGGTTCGCGCTGTCAGAGGCCTCACTGCCCTTCAACGGCCCGGAGACCGTGGCCGACGTTGCCGAGGCGATGATGCAGAGGTTCTCCACCGGCGCATATCCCCACCTGCTCCAGTTCTCGAGCGAGCACGTCATGAAGCCCGGCTACGACTTCGGCGCCGAGTTCGAGTTCGGGCTCAACCTGGTCCTCGACAGCCTCGCGGATCGAGCAACCGCCCGCCGCACCGCCCCGAAACGCGCACACGCGACGAGGCGAGCGGCATCCGACGTCGTCCGTATGCCGCTTAGCTCGCTCCCAGCGCCCGCTCTGCCGCTCTGTGGAAACGAGACCCCGCCGGGGCTCCGCCGCCGGCCGCCTGCAAGGCCTTCCGGAACTGCTGCACCGTGGCGTCGTCCACCTTCGGATGAGTGAAGAACGGCGTGAAGTCCTCTCGGGGCGACAGCTCGATCCACTCGTAGCCCAGTTTCGCGACCAGTGCCGGGAGTTCCATGAGGGGCACCTCCCGGAACATGTACGGATCGAGGGCGAGCTTCAGGCCCGGCACCCCGGGTCGGGACGGTTGGCGAGCTCCACAGGAACGGCCTTGCCGGACAGGAGGGACTCCATGCCGGCGGTGCACACCGCGGTCGCGGCGTAGCCGTCCCAGCTCGTGGGCCCGACGACCTCGCCGCGCCGGCTCGCATCGGCCCATGCCTGGACCTCCAGGTCGTAGGCCCGCCCGAAGCGATCCCGGAAGTCGTCGGGGATCGCTCCGCCGTAGTGGTTGTCTCGGCGCACGAACACGCCCTGTCCCAAACCGATGGTGGCGTTGCCCCTCTCGGCCACGGCCTCGCAGCGGACCTCGTAGCCGATCTGGCAGTTGACGAACACCTCGTTCGTGACAATGCCGCCTCCGGCCATGGTGAACAGGGCGATCTGCGGGTCGAGGACCCCCTCACCTGCCAGGCCGGTCGGTGTCGGGGCGAGGACCTGGATCGAGGCGACCTCTTCGCCGAAGAGCCAGCGGCACACGTCGACCTCGTGCACGAGCGAGTCGCGCACGATCATCTCCGAGCGGAACGAGTCGGGGACGGTCTTGTTGCGGTGGATGTTGTGGACGACGAGCGTCCGGCCCAGGGATCTCGAGTCGAGGAGCGCCTTCATCGCGGCGTACTCGGGGTCGAACCGTCGCATGAAGCCGACCTGGATCAGCGGGCGGCCGCTTGTGGCCTCGGCCTCGACCACCCGTAGGGAGGACTCGGTGTCCATGGTGAGGGGCTTCTCGCACAGGGCGTGCTTGCCGTGCTCGATGCACGCGAGGAGCTGCTCCTCATGGACGAACCCGGGGGAGGCGATGATGACGGCGTCGACTCCCTCGTCGGCGATGAGGTCCAGGGGGTCAGCGATCAACCGGACCCCGTTGAACTGGCCCGCCAGCGTCGACGCCCGTGCCGTGTCGGGGTCGGACACGGCCACCAGCGTGGCGCCCGAGACCCGGTCGACGATCCGGTGGGCGTGGTCGGCGCCCATCATGCCGACGCCGATCACTCCGACGCGCAGGTCATTCGTCACGGTCATGCTCCTTGTGGATCTCAGCTCTGGGTTTGGGTGGGGTGGTCAGCGAAGCGGGCCGCAGGACTGCAGGTAGCTCAGGGTCCGGGTCGCGATGGGAAGGGGCTGGTCGGGTGGGCAGGGGTACAGGTCCTGCTCGACGATGGCGAACAGCTCCACGTCGAGGCCAGCGAGGGCCTGGAGGATCGGCCGCATGTCGGGTATGCCGAGGGGTGGCTCGCACATCGCGCCGAGCCGAACGGCCTCACCGAAGCCGATGCCCTCCGCCCTGACCTTCTCGAGGATGGCCGGGTCCACCTGCTTGAGGTGGACGTAGCCGATCCGCTGCGGGTGGTCGTTGATGAGGCGCAGGTTGTCCCCGCCGCAGTATGAGATGTGTCCGGTGTCCAGGCACAGGGTCACGAGGTCGGGGTCGGTCTCGACGAGGAAGCGTTCGACGTGCTCGTGGGTGTCGACGTGACTGTCGGCGTGCGGGTGGAACTGGATCTGCAGGCCGTAGTCGTCCCGGATTGCCGTCGCCAGCCGGTTGATCTGCGCGGCGTAGACCGGCCACTCCTGCTCGGTGAGAGCCGACGCCTCCAGCACCTCACCGGTTTCGGGGTGGCGCCAGAAGTCGGGGATGACGACGACGTGCTCCGCGCCCATGGCGGCGGTCAGCTCGGCGACGGCCGAGACGCCCCGCCATGTCGAGTCCCACGAGTCGGCGCGGTGCAGGTGCTCGAAGATCGTGCCCGCGGTGACGCTCAACCCCCGCTGGCCGAGCTCGTCGCGCAGCTGCACGGGGTCCGACGGGAGGTAGCCGTAGGGGCCCAGCTCGATGCGCGTGTATCCCGCTGCGGCCACCTCGTCGAGGAAACGTCGCCACGGCGTCTGCTTCGGGTCGTCGGCGTACCAGACCCCCCAGCTGTCGGGGGCGCTGCCGATGAGAGCGGGCCTGGTCATGTCTTGATCCTTTCGGCGGGGTCGATCAGGGGGCGTTGGGTGACTTTGTGGGCGAGGTAGTCGCGGTAGGAGTCCTGGGTGCTGTCCAGCTCGGAGATGGCGCTGACGGGGACGTCCCACCACGCGTCGCTGTCCGGGGTGTGGACGAGGGGGTCGGTCTCGACGTGGATGACGACGGGGCCGCCGCGAGCGGGCGCCGCCTTGGCGTCCTTGATGGCCTGCGCCAGCTCAGCACGCGAGTGCACCTCGATCACGTGCGCGCCCAGGCTGCGGGCGTTGGCCGCGAGGTCGACCGGGATCACGGCACCGTCGAGGCGGCCGCTCTCGGCGCCGCGAAACCGGTAGCTGGTCCCGAACCGCTGGGAGCCCAGCGACTCCGACAGGGAGCCGATCGAGTGGAACCCGTGGTTCTGGACGAGGACGACGATGACCTTGATGCCCTCCTGGACGGCCGTGACCAGCTCGGTCGGCATCATCAGGTAGCCGCCGTCGCCGACCATGGCGAACACGTCCCGGTCGGGGTCGGCGAGCCGGATCCCCAGCGACGCCGGCACCTCATAGCCCATACACGAGTAGCCGTACTCGACGTGATAGGCCTTGCGGTCGCGGACCCGCCACAGCTTGTGGAGGTCGCCCGGCATCGAACCGGCCGCGCAGACGACGACGTCCCGCGGGTCGGACAGCTCGTTGACCGCGCCGAGCACCTCGCCCTGGGTAAGCAGACCCTCGGCCAGCCGGTCGGTCACCTCGCTGGGCGGATGGTAGGAGGCCTCGACGCGTTCGTCCCACTCCTGCCAGAGGCTGGCCTGCCGTGCTCTGTAGCCGGGCTCGACGCCATAGTCCTCGAGTGCTGCGGACAGGGCGGTGAGTGCGTGCCGGGCGTCTGCGACGACCGCGAGGCCCGCGTGCTTGCCGGCGTCGAAGCGGGCGATGTTGATGTTGACAAAGCGCACGTCCTCGCCTTGGAACGCGGTCCGCGACGCGGTGGTGAAGTCGCTCCACCGGGTCCCGATGCCGATGACCACGTCGGCCTGCGCGGCGAGCGCATTGGCGGCGGTGGTGCCGGTCGCACCGATGGCTCCCATCTCCTGCGGATGTCCGTGGGGGAGTGACCCCTTCCCCGCCTGGCTCTCCCCGACCGGTATGCCGGTCTGCTCGCACAGCAGGCGCAGTGCCTCCTCGGCGCCGGAGTAGTGCACCCCACCGCCGGCCACGACCAGGGGTCGCCGGGCGGTCCGGATGAGGGCGGCGGCGTCCTCGATGCCCACCTGCTCCGCTGGCGGGCGGGGCACCCGCCACACGCGCGGGGCGAACAGCTCGACGGGCCAGTCGTGCGCCTCGGCCTGCACGTCCTGGGGCAGGCAGATCGTCGCGGCGCCCGTCTCCACGGGGTCGGTGAGGACCCGCATCGCGCCGAGAAGCGCCGCCGGCAGCTGCTCCGGGCGGCTGACCCGGTCGAAGAAGCGCGAGAGCGGCCGGAACGCGTCGTTGACGGTGACGTCTGCGGCATATGGCTGTTCGAGCTCCTGGAGCACGGGGCTGGACACCCGCGTCGCGAAGGTGCCGGACGGTAGGAGGAGCACGGGAATCCGGTTGATGGTGGCGAGGGCGGCGCCGGTGAGCATGTTGGTCGAGCCGGGCCCCACCGAGGCGGTGCACGCCCATGTCTGCAGCCGGTCCTTCTGCCGGGCGTAGGCCACCGCAGCGTGCACCATCGCCTGCTCGTTGCGCGCCAGCACGTAGGGCAGCCGGTCGTCACCCTCGGCGAGCAGCTCGTTCTGCAGCAGGGCCTGCCCGATGCCGGCGACGTTGCCGTGGCCGAAGATCCCGAAGCAGCCGGCGAAGAGCTTGTGACGCTCGCCATCACGCTCGCTCCACTGCTGGGTGAGGAAGCTCACCACTGCCTGGGCCACCGTCAGCCGGACGGTGCGCTGGCTCTGCTCGGTCATCGGGTGCCTCCCATGGGCAGTCTGGGGTCGACGGTCTGCGTCGCCCACGTCTCGCGCACCCAGCCATGGGCGGGGTCGTCACAGATGAGCCAGGCCCGTTCGGGTCCCGGGCCGGCCATGACGTTGAGGTAGTAGAGGTCGTAGCCGGGAGCCGCCATCGACGGGCCGTGCCACCCGTGGGGGACCAGGACGACGTCTCCGCTGCGCACCTCGGCGAGCACATCGATCTCGCGGTCTCCACTGGCGTAGACCCGTTGGTATCCGATCGGGTCCGCGGTCCCCGGAGCAGGGTGCCCGGCCCCCGGCTGGACCTGGAAGTAGTAGATCTCCTCCAGCACCGACTCGGCGCCTTCGCGATGCTCGTCGTGCTTGTGCGGGGGGTAGGAGCTCCAGTTTCCGGACGGCGTCACGACCTCGCAGACGATGATCGCCTCCGCGTCGAGGACGGCGGGAGTCCCGCAGTTGCGCACCTCGCGGGAGGCGGTGCCTGCCCCGCGCAGCTCCACCGGCACCTCGTCGGCGCTCACGTGCCGGAAGGGGGCACCAGCCGGGGTCACGATCTCGGGCAGGAAGGCGACGGCGAGTGCGACCCGGGCGTCGGCGGTGGCCGAAAGGGTCAGCCGGGAGCCGCGGGGGACGTAGGCGAGGTCGGTCGGGCCGGCGAACACCGACGCCCGGCCGGCCAGCAACACGTCGTGGGCCGCGCCGGCGGCGTCGACGCAGTGCACGCCGACCGCGCCGCTCAGCGGCACGACGATGATCTCGCGGGCTCCCACCTCGAGGGTGCGCCGGTCCCCGGACCGCAGCAACCCGGCATACAGTCCCGTGTGCTGCCATCCGTCCCGGTGGTCGTCGACGACGACGTCCCACTCGTCGAGGCCGGCCGATCCGTGCGGGAGCACCCAGCGTGAGCTCATCGAGAGGCTCCGTGGACGAGCTCGGCGGCGATGTCGACGGCGGCGGCGACGTCGCCACCGGGCGGGTAGAGCAGCGCCCGGCCGACGACGAGCCCGCGCACGGCCGGCAACTCGAGGGCCCGACCCCAGGAGGCGTAGGTGTCGTCGGGCTCACCCTGGGGGTCGCCGCCAAGGAGCAGGGTGGGCAGCGTCGTGCTGTCCATGACCCGGGGCAGGTCGTCCACGACGGGCAGCTTGAGCCACGTGTGGGCGCTCGTCGCCCCGAGGGCCGAGGCGATGGCGACCGACGTGATCGTCGAGTCGGGGTCGAGCAGGTTGACGACCCGGCCCTCCCGCCGCACGGACAGGAAGGGCTCGACCATCGCCATGACGCCAAGGCCGGCCAGGGCGGAGATCGCCTCGGCGCTGGCCTGGAGCGTGGCGGCGCTTCCCGGGTCGTCGAGGCAGATCCGGGTGAGCATCTTGCCCCCCTCGAGGCCGCAGGCGGCCACGTCCTCGGCCCGGTATGCCGTGAAGCGGTCGTCGAGCTCGAAGCTGGCTCCCTGCAACCCGCCCCGGTTCATCGAACCGATGGCGACCTTCCCTTCCAGGGCCCCGAGGAGGAGGAGGTCGTCGAGGATGTCGGGGGTCCCGAGCACGCCGTCGACCCCGGGCCGGGACAGCGCCGTCCGCAGCCGGATGAGGAGGTCGGTGCGGCTCGCCATCGCCGTGGCGTCGCCTCGCACGCCCAGCGCCCCCCGGGCGGGGTGGTCTGCCGCAACGAGCAGCAGGCGGCCGTCCTCGCCGAGGAGCTCACGGCGGCGCCGGGCGGTCCACGCCTCGGCGATCCGGCGCGGCTCGCGAGCCCGGATCTCCGTCAGCTCCAGGATGGCGGCCTCCCGGTCGGCGATCTCCACGGACATCACGTCTCCTTGCTGTCGACGACGTAGCCTGCCGCGAGGCTGGCCTGCACCTCGGCCACGCTGGGCATGGCGGTTGAGCACTCGAGCCGCGAGGCGACGATCGCGCCCGCGACGTTGGCGAACTCCAGGATGCGCTGCAGCGGCCATTCGTGGAGCAGGCCGTGCACCAGAGCCCCGCCGAAGGCGTCGCCCGCACCGAGCCCGTTGACCACCTGGATCGGGAAGGCTGGCACCTCCACGCGCTCGTGAGCCGTGGCCGCGAGGACACCCTTGGGGCCCTGCTTGACGATGGCCAGCTCGACCCCCCGCTCGAGCAGGGCGTCAGCGGCCCGTTGCGGGTCGCTCTCGCCGACCGCCACCTCGCACTCCTCGCGGTTGCCCACCGCGATCGTCACCTGCTCGACGGCCGCACTGGCCTGGGCGCGGCCCTCCTCGACGTCGGCCCAGAACATCGGGCGCCAGTCGAGGTCGAGGACGGTGTGGCGTCGACGGCCACGGGCCTCCCAGGCCCGGTAGTGCGCGGCCCGGCTGGGCTCCTGCGACAGGCCGGTGACCGTGGACCAGTAGACCCTTGCGTCCCGGATCGCGTCGAGCGGGAGCGTGTCCGGGTCGATGAGCAGGTCCGGGGCGGTGGGGTAACGGTAGAAGTAGAGCGGAAAGCTGTCCGGCGGGAAGATCTCGCAGAAGGTCACCGGCGTCGGGGGCCCGTCGACCGGCTCGACGAACACGTCGTCGACCCCGAGGCGCCGCAGCTCGCGGGCCACGAAAGTGCCGAAGGGATCGCGCCCGGTGCGCGTGATGATCGCGGTCCTGCGGCCGTGCCGGGCTGCTGCGACGGCGACGTTGGTGGCGCTGCCCCCGAGGAACTTCTCGAACGTCCTGACGTCCTCGAGGCCGACGCCGTGGTCGAGCGGGTAGATGTCGACGCCGGTCCGCCCGATGGTGAGCAGGTCGTAGGGGGCCGTCGTGGCGCTCACAGGGACGGCACCTCGTCGAGGCGGACGACCCGGCCCTCGTGACGGGACAGCTCACAGGCCTCCGCGACCCGAAAGGCCTGGAGGGCGTCGTCGACGGTGCACGGCGACGGGCGGAGCCCGCGGGCGACGTCAACGAACGCGGTCAGCTCGGCCCGGTAGGCCGGCAGGAACCGCTCCATGAACGACTGGTGCCGGGGGCCGCTCGGGGAGTCGGCTCGGTCCTCGGCGGACGTCACGGCGAGCGAGCGGTCGTAGCCGACCCCGATGGTGCCTGCACTGCCGGCGACCTCCATGCGCACGTCGTGGCCGGCCCCGTTGTACCGCGTAGCGGAGAGCGTCACCAGCGTGCCGTCGTCGAGCGTCAGCACGCCCGCGGCGGTGTCCACGTCGCCCGCCTCGGAGAAGAACGGGGCCCCCTTGTTGGCCCCCGTAGCGTAGATCGTGACGACCTCGCGGCCGGTGACGTACCTGATGATGTCGAAGTCATGGATCGAGCAGTCGCGGAAGAGGCCGCCGCTGGTGGCAATGTAGGCGGCATGCGGCGGGGCCTGATCGTGGGTGTTGACCCGGAGGGTGTGGACGAAACCGAGCTCCCCGTCCGCAACGGCCTGCGCGACGCGCTGGTACCCGCGGTCGAACCGTCGCTGGAAGCCCACGTGGACCGGCACGTCCGTGGCCGCGGCGGCCTTGCAGAGCTCCATGGTCTCGTCAAGCGACGCGGCGACGGGCTTCTCGCAGAAGGTGGGGACGCCGCGCCTGACTCCTTGCCGGAGCAGGGGGGCGTGGCCCGGGGTCGCCGTGGCGATGACGAAGCCGTCCACACCGGAGTCGAGGAGCTCGGCAGGCGAGGCGGCGAAACCGACCTCCAGCCGGTTGGCGAGGGCTCGGGCCGCCTCGGTGTCCAGGTCGGTGACCACGAGGTCGTCCACCCCGTCGAGTCCCCTGAGGGTCTCGGCGTGGAATGCGCCGATCCGACCAACACCGGCAAGTCCGATTCGCATACGCGCTCCTCTGAGAGACCCGGGTCCGGGTGGGGCGGACTGGGCAACGCCGTCCTGTCGACCTCGATCGTGGCCGGTTTGCGGCATCGTGTCAAACAAATGTCAGGACAATCTAATGTTAAAAACGTGGATGGCAGTGCGACCACCCCCGCGACTCCCGACGCGAGGTCTTCCAGCCGGGAATCCTCGCCCAGGAGTCGCTGGGGTTCGCCGGTGGCCGGGGTGACGCAGTCATGGACTGCTCGTCAGCGCTCGTCGACGACCATGTCGAGTGCGTAGTCCTCTGCCCGGTAGCTGTGGTCCCCGAACTCCACGGCATTGCCGGCCACGTCAAAGGCCATCCGCGTCATGGTCAGGACCGGCTGACTGCCGCGCAGGTTGAGGTGGCGACGTTCGACGGCCGTCGGCATCCGGGCTCCGATGCTCTGCCGCGCGACCACGGGCTTCGCGCCGCGCGTGCGTAACGCGTCGTAGAGGCCGGTGGTCTCGAGCTCCTCCCGGGTGAGGTCGAAGTATGCCGGTGGGAGCCAGTTCCGCAGCAGGGCCAGGGGTTTGTCCGCGACGAGTCTCAGCCGGACGATCGACAGCAGCTCGGCCTCCTCGTGGAGGTCGAGGGCGGCTGCCGCTCGCGGCTCCTGGACGATCTCGAGGTCCAGCACCCTCGTGCGGGGTGCGCGCCCCGCGCGGCTGAGGTCGTCGAAGAGGCTGGACAGCTCGAACTTGCGGTGGACCTTGCGGTTTGCCACCGTCGTCCCGACTCCACGACGCCGCACGAGCAGGCCCTGGTCGACCATCTCCTGGATGGCACGCCGCACGGTCGGCCGGGAAAGCTGGATGCGCTGGCACAGTGCCAGCTCGTTCTCGAACGAATCTCCGGGCTCGAGCCGCCCGTCCGTGATGGCGGCGCGGAACTGCTCGGCGAGCTGGTGGTAGAGGGGGACCGGCGAACTGCGATCGATGCGCAGGTCGACGAGCTGGGAGGTCATGCACGAAGGATAGCGAACTGGCGACAATGTGAACTCACGATGTCAGCACAATCGGTGGGAGCGGTCCCTCTAGGTGCCTGTCACTCCTGACATCTACGTCTCGCGAGCCGCTGCCGCCGGCGTGCGGCCGTAGGTGACTGCGTGCACGGGGGTGAGCTGGAAGTGCCCCAGCCCTTCGAAACCGTGCCGGGTGAGCAGATCGTCGTAGGCCGTGCGCGGCAACAGCTGATCGCCGATCTGAGCCTCGAAGAACTGAATGCCGCTCATGATACGGCCGGGCACGGAGCGGAGGGTCTCGTCGTCGTCGGGGAAGGGGAAGTCCGAGATCACGAACCAGCCGCCAGGCTCCAGCATGTCCTTGACCCGGCGGGTGACGGCGTCGATGTCACGGCACTCGTGCATCGAGATGTTGTTGATCACGACGGTTGCCCGCTCGTCAATTCGCATCTCCTCCAACGGGCTGCACAGCACCGAGACCCGGCCCGCGACTCCGGCCTGCTCGACCTTCTCCCTTGCGGACTCGACCGAGCGGGCGTCGCCGTCGATGCCGACCAGACTGGCTGCAGGGTAGTGATCGGCGAGTGCGAGCAGGCCCAGACCGGACCCGCATGCGGTATCGACCACCCGGCACCCGTCTCGCAGCCGTTCGCTCAGCCCGGGGACCTGTGCGAGCCCGCCGGGCACCAGCCGGCTGTAGAAGGGGCGGCCGGTCGCGGCGACGCCGGTGATCCAGTCCGGGCTGGTCGTGTCCCACCAGGTCCGTTCCCCAGAGCCGAGCCGTTGCTCGAAGTAGTCGAACATCTCCGGTTGCTGGACCAGCGGGAACAGGCCGCCCACGAACCCGGGTCCGCCGGCGTCGAGCAGCAGGGTTGCCATGTGCGGGGCGAGCTCGAAGCCGTCGCCGACGCGCCGCAGCACTCCGGCCGCCAGGGCACTGCGGCACCACACGGACACGTAGAAGGCGTCGTAGTCGAGCCGTCCGGCCAGGTCCGCGGCGGACAGCCCCGTGTGCACCTCGGCAAGGGCGGCAATGATCCCGGCGCGCAGTCCCATCGCGATCGTGCGGTGCCCGATGTAGCCGGCGACGTGACTGAGCAGCACCCCTGCCTGCTCCGGCGGAGAGGGGCTGACCGTCGTCGTCGGGTGCTGGGTGCTCATGTGGAACTCCCTCTTCCTGCAGTCGACCCGAGCCGTGCGCGCAGTGCGCGCAGTGTCCCAGTGTGCTGGCGGCACCATCGACGCGCAGAGCCAATCCCCCACCCTAGCCGCCGGGGGGGCTGCGCGGCCGTCGAGGGAGGGGCGCCGTGCCCACCACCGTGGGCAGGGCATTACGCGCTGCCCACCTGGGTGGGCAGCGCATAGTGCGCACGAAGGACACGTCCCCGCCCGGGCGAACGGCGCCCCGGCAGCCACCAGGTCGGGGCCCAGCGGACCACGACGGAACTCGAGCAGGGCCTCGTCGTCGTCGGCTCGGGCGAGCTGCACGGCATACCCCGCCGCGGAGTTGTCGGCCACCGGGCCGATGTGGGCCCGCGTCCATCTCATCGACCCCAAGGAGGATCAGCATCAGGCCCCCGTCCCGAGGCGTCCTCCGGGCCACCCCTGTCGATCCCCGGCCGGCAGGGGAGCCTCGACGCCTCGGTGCATCGGCGCGGTGGCGAGCTTGGCGACGGGCAGGAGGAACCAGTGTCTGCGCACGCACAGGATCTTTGCGTGGTCGACGGGACCGTCGGTGCTCTCAAGAACGGCGCGCCACTGCACCTCGGCCACCTCGCCGCACTCAGGGCAGGCTGTCATGTCCAACATGGGCCTCCCTCTCCTCCATCGGGCCGGCGCGCGCTCGGCGACGGAATCGATCGCACAGGTGCCGGTCACTCCCCAAGGACGGTCCGCGCCGAGCGGCTGATACACCCCGGGGCCACGGGTGCGCTGGGCGCTGCGGTGGCAGGGGCCCTCCAGGCCGGAGGTATGCCGTTGCGTCTCCTCGTGCGTTCGGTCGCCCGGGCGCCACACCTCGCCGGGGCGGTGCTCCTCCCGTGCGCCTACGCCGACCGGTCGGGGGCCGACGTAGCCCTTGAGGGCGTCAAGACCCTCTTCATGGTCTCGGCCTCGGAGAGTGCGGAGCTCCTCGACGAACACCGGGACTTCATCGACGCCGCTGCAGCAGCGGGGGTGGGACACATCGTCTACACCTCGTTCCTCGGCGCCGCTCCCGACGTCATGGCGGCGCTCGTCGGAGACGACGGTGTCATCCGGGGTCCGGCGGCGGATGGCCGCGTCGCGATCGTCACCCCCGCCGACATCGCCCGCGTCGCCACGAGGGTCATGGCGGACCCTGCGGCCCACCGGGACGTGACCTATGACGTCACCGGTCCCGAGGCCCTGAGCATGGACGAGATCGCCCGCCTCCTCTCCGAGGCGGGCGAGCGGAGCGTCGTCTTCCACGACGAGAGCGTGGCCGAGGCCTATGCGTCCAGGCGCCGGTGGGGAGCCCCGAGCTGGCAGAACGACGCCCGGGTCTCGACCTACACCGCGATCGCCTCCGGCGAGCTGTCGACGGTGAGCACCGACATGCGCCGCGTCACCGGACGGCAGCCGCTGTCGCTGCAGGAGTTCCTCGTAGCGCCCTACGCCCAGCTGAGTGGTTGGCCGCCCGCCGAGTGATCGGCGGCGAGAAATTGGGCGCCAGGTCTTGTCGTCGGGGGAAATCTCCACCAGTGTATACAGTCTACCGTTTACCGCCCCGTTCACCTCTGCCCGTTCCACCTCTGCCAGGGAGCGCCCATGCCCGCCGGATTCGCCCATCACCTTCGTTCGCGGCGCCACGGCGTCGGCCAGACGCTTGCCGGGGCGCTCGTCGTCACGCTCGCGGCGGCAGGCTGTTCCTCCATCACCCCCGCCGGCAACGGTCAGACCACCGGATCCGGAGGGGGCGCGGGCACTGGCGCCGACTCCTTCGGGACGGCAGCGACGGCGAGTGAGGTCACGGACGGCGGGACGCTGGTCATGGCGTTGTCTGCCGAGCCGGACAAGCTGGACCCGACGCTGTCGCGCAGCCTCTACTCGCGCTACGTCTTCCACGCGATGTGCGAGAAGCTCTACGACGTCGACTCGTCGGCCAAGATCGTCCCGCAACTGGCCACCGCCCTGCCGACCGCCTCGGGCGACGGCAAGACCGTCACCATCCCGGTGCGGGACGGCGTCAAGTTCGCCGACGGGACCGCATTCGACGCGGCGGCCGTCAAGGCCACCTTCGAGCGTAACCTGACCACGGCGGCGTCCGGACGCAAGAGCGAGCTCGGTCCCGTCACTAGTGTGGACGCCCCCGATGCGAAAACGGTGGTGGTGCACCTGAGCACGCCGTTCGCGCCGCTCACGGCGGCGCTCGCCGACCGGGCCGGGATGATCGTCAGCCCCACCGCCGCGGCCGCTGCGGGCAAGGACTTTGCCAACAACCCCGTCTGCGTGGGGCCCTTCAAGTTCGCCAAGCGGGTGCCACAGAACTCGATCGACCTCGTCAAGGACCCGAACTACTACGACGCGGCCAAGGTGCACCTCGCCGGCATCTCCTATCGCATCATCACCGACGCCAACATCCGCTCCGCCAACCTGCGCTCGGGCGACGCCCAGGTGGCCGACTCCCTCTCGACCCAGGATGTGCCGACCCTCGCCAAGGACGCCACGCTCACGGTCCTCCAGTCGCAGTCCCTCGGATACCAGGGCCTCACGTTCAACGTGGGCAACGTGGACGGGGTGGGCAAGCCCGCGAAGCCCGTCGACAACCCGCAGGGCAAGAGCGCCGCGATCCGCCAGGCCTTCGAGCTGTCCATCGACCGGGCGGGTCTCGTCAGGGTCATCTTCAACGACCTCAACACCGTGGCCTGTTCGCCGATCTCTCCCCAGAGCGAGTTCTCGTCACCCGCGGCCCAGGCCTGCGCCCCGCACGACCCCGCCAAGGCCAAGCAGCAGCTGCAGGCGGCGGGCGTCACGGTCCCGTTCCCCATCGAGATGTCCATCTCGAACAACCCCGACAGCCTCCGCTATGCCCAGGCGCTGCAGTCGATGGTCAAGGACGGCGGCTTCGACCTCAAGATCAAGCCGGTGGAGTATGCCGCGCTGCTCGACCAGCAGGACCGCGGTGACTTCTCGCTGCTGGCCCTCGGCTGGTCCGGCCGGGTCGACCCGGACGCCAACATCACGAACTTCGTTGGCACCGGCGGCAGCCAGAACGTTGCGGGCTACAACAACCCCCAGGTCGATCAGCTGCTGACCCAGGCTCGTCAGAGCCAGGACGTCTCGCAGCGCCGCGACCTCTACGGCAAGGTCACCACCGCGCTGCACCAGGACGATCCCCTCATCTACCTCTACCGCCAGCGCAACCTCACCGGTGTCAGCACCAAGCTCAAGGGCGTGCAGGTCTTCCCCGACGGCGTCATCAGGGTCGCGTTCGCCGGCTTCGCCAAGTAGGCGCGGTGCGGCACTACCTGATCGAACGGGCCTGGCACTCGCTCCTGACACTCTTCCTCGCCACCGTGGTGGTCTTCCTCGGGGTCCGTGCCCTCCCCGGTGACCCGGCCCTCGCTCTCGCCGGCGAGGACCGGACACCGGAGGCGCTCGCGGCCATCCGCAGCGAGTACGGCCTCGACCAGTCGCTGCTCGTCCAGTTCTGGCGCTTCATCTCCCATGCGGTCGAGGGCGACCTGGGTATCTCGATCCGGACCGGGGCAACGGTGCGCTCGATGCTCGAGACGGCCCTGCCGGTGACCATCGAGCTGGCCGTCCTGGCCATCGTGATCGCCACTGTCCTCGGTGTCGGAACGGGCGTTCTGGCTGCGGTCCGGCGCGGACGGCCGTCCGAGTGGGCGGCCAACGCGTTTGCCCTGCTGGGGCTGTCGGTGCCGCACTTCTGGCTCGGACTCATCGCCATCCTGTATCTGGCCGTCGCCACCGGCCTCTTCCCCGCCTCCGGGTTCGTCCCGCTGCTGGAGGACCCGGTGGCCAACCTCCACCATCTCGTGCTGCCGTCAGTGATCCTCGGCACCGGGCTCGCCGCGATCATCATGCGCCAGACGAGGTCCGCCATGCTCGACAACCTCTCCGCCGACTTCGTCCGGACGGCCCGGGCGAAGGGCCTGCCGCCGAGGACGGTCATCGGACGGCACGCCCTGCGCAACAGCCTCCTCGTCGTGGTGACCGTTGTCGGGCTGCAGCTCGGCGGCCTCATCTCCGGAGCCGTGGTGACGGAACAGATCTTCGGCCTCCCAGGATTTGGCAAGATGACCATCGACGCCGTGTTCCAGCGCGACTACCCGGTCCTGCAGGGCGTCACCCTGGTAACAGCCGCGGCATACATCGGCATCAACTTCGCGGTCGACCTGCTCTACTCCCTCATCGACCCACGCGTCCGGGTCGGGGGGGACGCGGCATGAGTGTCGACTCCGCGCTCGCCACCGCACCGGTGTCCGACGGGCAGGCCACGTCGCGGCTGCGCCTCGTGGTCCGTCGGCTCACCCACTCGCCGCTCGCGGTGCTCAGCTTCGCGCTGCTCGCCGTCGCTGTCGTCATCGCCCTCCTGGCACCCTGGATCGCGCCCTACGCGCCGGAGCAGACCGACTTCGCCCACACGTTGTCGCCGCCCGGCACCCCTGGCCACCTGCTCGGTTCGGACGACCTCGGTCGCGACGTGCTGTCCCGCATCATGCTCGGCATGCGCGCGTCCCTCGAGGTCGGTGCGCTGGCGGTCCTCACGGCCCTGCTCATCGGGGTGCCGCTCGGCCTGGCAGCGGGCTACTTCCGGCCGGCCGACGCGCTGATCTCCCGCTTCACCGACCTGCTGCTCGCCTTCCCCTTCCTCATCCTCGCGGTGGGCCTGGCCGCCATCCGCGGCGCCAGCCTCACCAACGCCGCCGTCGCCATCGGCATTGCCCAGATCCCCGGAGTGATCCGGATCGTCCGATCGGACACCTTGCGGCTGAAGTCCCTTGACTTCGTCGCCGCGGCGATCGTCGACGGCGCGAGCGACCTGTGGGTCCTCTCCCGTCATGTGCTCCCCAATGCCGTCTCGGTGATCCTCGTCCAGGCCACCGTCGCCATCCCCTCGGCGATCCTCGGTGAGGCGGTCTTGTCGTTCCTCGGCCTGGGCATCCAGCCCCCGGACCCGAGCCTCGGCACGATGCTCGCCAGTGCCCAGCAGTTCGCCGTCCGCGCACCATGGGCGGCGGTCCTGCCGGGACTGACGATCATGCTGCTGGCGCTGGCCTTCAACGTCTTCGGCGACAGTCTCCGTGACGCCCTCGACCCGAAAGCGAGCCGCCAGTGACGACGCCGATGCAGGTGCCCCCCCCAGTCCGGCCGGACGCGGACGCCGTGCTGGACGTGCGGGACCTCTCCGTGACCTTCCGCACCGAGAGCGGCACCGTCAGCGCCGTCGACGGGGTGGACCTCGTGCTGGGCCGCGGCGAGATCGTCGGCGTCGTGGGGGAGTCGGGCTGCGGCAAGAGCGTCACCGCGATGAGCCTGGCGGGTCTGCTGCCGAGCACCGCGACGATCTCGGGCTCGGTCCGACTGCTCGGCACCGAGCTCGTGGGGGCCAGCCAGTCCACCCTGCGCTCGGTCCGGGGGAAGCAGATCGCCTACATCTTCCAGGAGCCGATGTCGTCGCTGAACCCGGTGCTCACAGTCGGACGACAGGTGAGCGAGGTGCTGGAGGTCCATCAGGGGCTGTCGAGGCGCCACGCCATGAGCCGGGCGACGGAGCTGCTGCAGCTGGTCGGCATCCCGTCACCGAAGGAGCGCGTCAAGCAGTATCCCCACCAGCTCTCGGGCGGGATGCGGCAGCGGGTGATGATTGCGATGGCCGTCGCGGGGGACCCGCAGGTCCTGGTCGCCGACGAGCCGACGACGGCGCTCGACGTCACCGTGCAGGCCGGCATCCTCACCGTGCTGCGCGAGCTGCGAGATCGGCTGGGCACCAGCATCCTCGTCATCACCCACGACCTCGGTGTCATCGCGGACGTCGCCGACCGGGTCGTGGTGATGTATGCCGGTCGCGTGGTCGAGCGCGCAGGCGTCGACGACCTCTTCGCCCACCCCAGGCACCACTACACCGGCGGTCTGCTCTCCGCTGCCCCGACACCGGGGCGACACGCGAGCACGCATCGGCTGCAGGAGATCCCGGGCCTCGTCCCGGTGCTGAGCAGTCAGCCGGATGCCTGCACCTTCCATGAGCGGTGCCCGGCCGCCGATGACGCCTGTGTCGCCCGTCAACCTCCCCTGACGGTTGCCGACGACGGACTCACCGCCCCCGACCACCTCGTGGCCTGCTGGCACCCCTACCGACCCGCTGCACACAGCGCATCGGAGGTGGCGCGGTGAACGCCGGCGCCTCCGACGGTCGGGTCGTCAACGACGTCGTCCTGGAGGTCGAGGACCTCGTCATGCACTTCGGACCGGTCCGCGCGGTGGACGGGGTCTCGTTCCGGCTGCGCCGAGGCCAGGTCATGGCGCTCGTCGGAGAGAGCGGGTCCGGCAAGTCGACCGTGGGCCGCTGCATCGTCCGGCTCCTCGAGCCGACGGCCGGCGCCGTCCTGCTCGGCGGGACGGACGTCACCCACCTGTCGAGGGCCCGGCTGCGCGGACACCGTCGCGACGTGTCCATCGTCTTCCAAGACCCCGCCGGGTCGCTCAACCCCCGGATGCTCGTCGGCGAGGTCGTCGCCGAGCCGCTGCGCCTGCAGGGGCGAGGCCTCTCCCGGCGCGACAGGCAGGCCCGCGTGACCGAGGGACTCGCCCGGGTGGGCCTGCGCGCCGAGGTCGCCCGCCGATACCCCCACGAGCTCTCCGGAGGACAGCGGCAACGGGTCAGCATCGCCCGCGCACTGATGTCGGACCCGACGCTGCTCATCGCCGACGAGCCGACCAGCGCACTGGACGTGTCGGTGCAGGCGTCGGTGCTCAACCTGCTGGCCGACCTGCAGCGTGACATCGGTTTCGCCTGCCTCTTCATCACCCACGACCTCTCGGCGGTGGAGTACCTCGCCGACGAGATCGCCGTGATGTATCTCGGTCAGCTGGTCGAGCAGGGCACCCGGGAACGGGTCTTCGCGTCCCCGTCACACCCCTACACCCAGGCGCTGCTCTCGGCCGCTCCCGTGCCCGACCCCGTCCAGCAGCGTGCTCGGCGGCCGGTCCTGCTCGGCGACGACATCCCGTCCGCCATGGATCCGCCCTCGGGGTGCCGGTTCCACACCCGCTGCCCGGTGGCCGTCCAACGGTGTGCCGACGAGGTGCCCGCGCTGCGACGGGTCGGAGCCGGCACCGTCGCCTGTCACCTCGTCGACGACGACGGGAGCGGCCCGGATGTCCGCGTGGCTCATCCCCGGGACACCGTTCCCGGGCCGTCCCCCACACGCCGATCGAGGAGCACCGCATGACGTTCACGACCCGGCCGACCCTCCAGGGGACCTTCGGCATGGTCTCGTCCACCCACTGGATCGCGTCACAGTGCGCCATGCGGGCCCTCGAGCGCGGCGGGAACGCGTTCGACGCGGCAGCGACGGCGGGCTTCGTGCTGCACGTCGTCGAACCCCACCTGAACGGGGCCGGCGGCGACATGCCCGCGATCATCGCCACGGCGCACGACCCGACCCCGCAGGTCCTGTGCGGGCAGGGGCCGGCACCCTCCGGCGCGACGATCGCCCACTTCACCGATCTCGGGATTGACCTCGTCCCCGGCTCCGGACCGCTGGCCGCTGCTGTGCCGGGAGCCGTCGATGCCTGGCTGCTCCTGCTGAGGGACCGAGGCACCCAGAGCCTCGAGGAGATCCTCGAGCCGGCCATCGGCTATGCGAGAGCGGGCCACCCCCTGCTCGAGCGGGTCAGCGCCACCATCGGCGCCGTCCAGGGGCTGTTCGAGAACGACTGGCCGACCTCTGCGCAGCTCTGGCTGGTCGACGGGCGACCCCCTGCGGCGGGCGCTCTCTTCACCAACCCTGCCTACGCCGACACCCTGCAACGGCTCGTGGATGAGGGTCGTGCCGCCGGGGCGGGCCGCGAGGCCCAGATCGACGCCGCCCGGAGAGCGTGGAGCCAGGGCTTCGTGGCGCAGGCCGTCGACGCGTTCATGCGCAAGCCCCTACGAGACTCCAGCGGAGGGGCCCACCCCGGCCTGGTCACGGGAGCGGACATGGCGCGATTCTCGGCGTCGTGGGAAGCGCCGGTCACGACGGACTGGCGGGGCTACACCGTGGCCAAGACCACGGCGTGGGGCCAGGGTCCGGCGCTGCTGCAGAGCCTCCGGCTCCTCGATGCCCTCAGCGACCCGGCGGCCCTGGACCCGTCCACGGCATATGGGATCCACTGCGCGACGGAGGCCATCAAGCTGTCCTACGCGGACCGGGAAGCCTGGTACGGCGACCTGCCCGACGTCCCGCTGCAGACCCTGCTCTCCCGGGAGTATGCCGCCGAACGCGCCCCGCTGATCGGCGCCCGGGCTTCATGGGAGCTGCGTCCGGGACGCCCCGACGGTCGGGAACCGCGCCTTGCCCGGCACGTCCTCGACCACGCGCATCCTGGTGGCGGCGACGCCACGACGGGTGAGCCCACGGTGTCCGCCTCCGGGGTCACGCGCGGCGACACCTGCCACGTCGACGTCGTCGACCGGTGGGGCAACATGATCTCGGCTACCCCGAGCGGCGGCTGGCTGCAGTCCTCCCCGACCATCCCGGACCTCGGGTTCTGCCTGGGCAGCCGCATGCAGATGTTCTGGCTGGAGGAGGGCCTACCTGCCTCCCTGGCGCCCGGACGCCGTCCGCGCACCACCTTGACCCCCACCCTCGTCCTTCGCGACGGAGCCCCCGTGCTCGCCTGCGGATCACCAGGTGGCGACCAGCAGGACCAGTGGCAGCTGATCTTCCTGCTCCGTCATCTGCTCCAGGGTGCCTCCCTCCAGGAAGCGATCGACGCACCGATGTGGAACACGCCCGCCTTCCCGGCGTCCTTCTGGCCGCGGACGAGCGAGCCGGGAGCGCTCGTGGTCGAGGAGCGGGTCGGCCCGGCCGTCATCGCCGGACTGCGCGCCATGGGCCACGACGTCAGGGTCTGCGACCCCTGGAGCCTGGGACGGATGTGCGCGGTCGCGCGTGACCCCGGGTCGGGACTGCTCAGTGCGGGGGCCAACCCGCGTGGGATGCAGGGGTATGCCGTCGGACGGTGACCCGCGTGGACGTCAGTCCGCCACCGCGTTCGCGACAGCGGCGATCGCGGCGGCGTGCAGGTGGGCACGCGCCTCGGCCTCCGCCCGGTCCGGGTCCCCGGCCTCGATCGCGTCCACGCTGCGGATGTGCTCGACCCACGAGTGCGGCGCCCGGTCGGCCGCACCGAGGCGGAAGATCCAGTGGACGTGGAGGTAGAGAGCATCCGAGATCGAGACCAGCCAGCGGTTGCCGGTGATGGCAATGACCCTGGTGTGGAAGTCGTTGTTGAGCTGGGCCACCGTGGAGAAGTCGGCCTCGTCCGTCGCCTTCCGCGCCGCTTCGAGAAGCGAGCGCAGGTCAGCGATGTCGGCGGGACTCGCCCGTTCGGCGGCGATCCGCGCCGCCGTCGCCTCGAGGCTGGCCCGGACGGCGAAGAGGTCGCTGATCGTCTCGATGTCGGGCGTCGATACGACGGCGCCGCGTCGGGGGGTCATGGTGACGAAGCCCTCTGCCTCGATGACTCGAAGTGCCTCGCGGACCGGGTTGCGCGAGACCCCGAAGTCGGCGGCGAGCCGCTCCTCGGTCAGGCGCTGCCCAGGTGGGTAGTCGCCGTTCACGATGCGCTGCCGGATCTCGGTGAGCACCTGGTCGCGCAGGGCGCGATGGCGACCACCGATGGTCGTGACGCCGTCGTCAGTGTGCATTGCCCATCCCTGCCGATGCTCCGCGCCCGGGCGACGCCGTGAGGCACAGATCGTATACCAAAGACAATCAGCAGATGGAGCCCGTGGGGCACGCCATGGATCCCCTCGAGTCGTCAGAGTGCCGACCTGCCTCTAGTGTGATACACGTCACAGAGCACAGCGCGTGACGTTCTGTCCCCGCGGGGCATCTAAGGAGGGTCAGATCCCATGTTGAGCAACTCAAGGAGTTACCCGTGAGCGACACCTCCCCTCAGAGCCAGCAGAGCCCCCGCCCCGCCTCGAGCTCGGCCGTGGCCAAGACCTCGGAGTCTGAATCGGCGCTGGTGACCCAGCAGGGCAAGACGACGATCGCGGACACGGTGGTCTCGAAGATTGCCGGTATCGCCACCCGTGAGGTCTCCGGGGTCCACGCCCTCGGCGGCGGCGCGAGTCGTGTCGTCGGCCAGCTGCGTGAGCGCATCCCGGGCGCGAGCACGAACCACAGCCAGGGCGTCTCGGTGGAGGTGGGCGAGCGTCAAGCGGCAATCGACCTCCAGCTGGTGGCCGACTACGGCGTCTCCATCGCGGACCTCGCCGAGAGCATCCGGCGCAACGTCATCTCCGCAGTCGAGCGGATGACCGGCCTGGACGTCACGGAGGTCAACATCGAGGTCCAGGACGTCTTCCTCGAGAGTGAAGAGGACAAGTCCAAGGACGACGAGCCCAGCGAGCCACGCGTCAAGTGACCAGCGAGCAGGGTTCACCCGAGGAGATCGCGGACAGGGTGCGCTCCGCGGTGCTGGCCGTCCCCGGGGTTGCCGACATGCACTCCGGGAGCTTCGGGGAGGTGGCGACGTATCTGCCCGGCCGTAGGGTCGACGGGGTCCGGGTCAGGAGTGACAGCACCGAGGTGCACGTCGTCATCGAGTGGGGCGTGCCGGCAGGCCGAACCGCCGACGCCGTCCGGGCTGCCACGGCGAAGATCATCGCGACCCGCGTCGACGTCGTGATCCAGGACGTCGCCGCACCGGTGGGCGTCGGGTCCGCTGAGGCGGCCCAGCGCCCGCCCGTCACCACAGGTCCTCACCCCGACGGGCCCCCTACACCAACGTCTTGACGATCGAGGAGAAAAATAGACATGACCACTTCCACTCTTGGCCTCCTGGCCGGACTGTTGTTGGGGATCGCCGCGGCTGCAGGAGGCTTCGGCGGCTTCCTCATCGCGCTGGTCCTCGGCGTCGTGGGCTACCTCATCGGTGGGCACTATGACGGAGAGGTCGATCTCAGCAAGCTGTTGGGTGGCCGCCGTCGTGACTGACACTGCCGGCGCTCCGCAGCCGGTGGACCCGAAGGACCGGGGACGCCTCGTGGTCGCTGACCGCGTCGTGGAGCGGATCTCCGTCATTGCCGCAGGCGAGGTCCCCGGCGTGGTGAGCACGGGCTCAGCGCTCGACGGCGCCCTCGGGCGTCGTTATCCCCGCGCCGAGGCCGAGGTGGCCGGTCAGCGCGCCAACGTGCGCCTGCGGCTGGCTGTGGCCTGGCCGACGCCGTTGGCGACCACCGCACAAGGGGTGCGAGACCGGGTGCGTGCCCAGGTGCACCACCTCGCGGCGATCGAGGTCGATGCGGTGGACGTCACGATTGCCCAGGTCGTCCACGAGGAACCACAGACCGAACGGAGAGTCCAGTGAGCACCACAGTCACGCCGGCGTCGACCTCGACGCCGCCAGTGCCGGAGTCCGTGCCGCGGACCCGGCGCGGGGACGCGGCGGCGATGGATGCCGCCAAGACCCCAGTCGGGGTGGGTGCCGTCGCCCTCGTCGGCATCGTTCTCGCCCTGCTGTTGACGGCTCTGGGAGTGGTCGCCGTCCGCGAGGCCCTCCTCGCTTCAGGGGTGCTGACAGGGACCGCCTGGCTGGCACCTGCTGGACGGTCCGCGAGCGGGCTGGCCGCGGCCTCGTGGATGGTGCCTGTCGGTGCAGCGCTCGTGCTCCTCGGCCTGTGGCTGTTGGTGGCGGCGCTACGGCCCCGGCCGCGGACGGCGACGACCGTCACCTCCGAGACGGGCGTGTTCCTGCGGCCCAAGGATGTCTCCCGGCTGGCGCAGACCGCAGCCGAGCAGGTCGACGGGGTCCTCGCCGCTGACGTCTCGGCCACCCGCCGCGCCGTGCGGGTGCGGGTCAGGGGCACCGGAGCCGCCGACGTGAGCGAGAACGTCCGTGCGGCAGTCGCCCAGCGGCTGTCCGCCCTGGACAGCCCGCCCACGGTGAACGTCAGCCTCTACGGAGGGCCAAGATGAGCCGCGCCACGGTTGCTGTCGACCGGGTGGTGGGCGCGCTCGTCGCGCTCGCCCTCATCGGAGCGGGCCTGTTCGGCATCGCGTGGTGGAGCGGCCGGTTCCCGTCCCTTCCGCCCCGTCTCGACCTTTCGGCCCTGACCTCCTGGAGCACCCAGGCATGGTGGCCCTGGGCACTCGCGGTCGCCGGGGTCCTCGCTATCCTGCTCGGGCTGCGGTGGCTGCTCGCCCACCTGCCGGACCGAGCGGTCAGCCACCTGAGCCTGACCGGGTCCGGCAGTGACGGCAGGCTCATTGTCGACGCGGGCACCATCGCCGCCGCCGCGGCGCAGGCTCTCGAGCGCACCCCGGGTGTCCGGTCGTCACGCGGCAACATCCATCGCGATCGAGGTCAGCTCGTCGCCGTCCTCAGGGCAACTATCGAGCGCGAGGCTGACCTGCAGGTGATCGCCGCGGCAGCGGACCAGGCCAGCGCCCACCTCCAGCAGGCGTTGCAACGCGATGACCTGCACTGCCGGGTCCAGCTGAGGACCGCAGCGCGTGACCGCAGTCTGCCCCGCGTCCACTGACGCCCCACCTCGTCCCGGTCAGCGGCCGGGATGCCACACCCACACATCACCATCGAAGGAGAAGATCATGAGTGGTATCGACAAGATCAAGAACGCCGCCGAGGAGCTCAAGGGCAAGGCCAAGGAGGGCATGGGCAAGGCCACGGACAACGAGCAGATGCAGGCCGAGGGCCAGGCTGACCAGACCAGCGCCGAGGCCAAGAAGGCCGGCGAGAACGTCAAGGACACCGCCGGCGACGTCAAGGACGCCTTCAAGAACTGACCCTCGGGGACCGGCCTGCCCCCTCCTGGTTGAGTGGGTGGGCAGGCCGCCCGGGTTGCTCTGAGTCACGTTCTACCTGTCACCAGCGCCATGACGGGGCCGGAGAACCACCCGCCCCCATGGATGCAGTTCCGTGAAGTCCAGCAAACGGCTTCCTCCCTTTCGATCCCCGCACGTTCGGCGCGCCGCACCCGGCCGCCGGCGCCCGGGTTGAGTGGCTTCGCAAAGGTCGAGGACGAGACCGTCCATGCCTGCGCGTGGTCCCTGACCCGACTCCAGCAGACATCCTGCTGGAGCCACCCTGAAGGAGATCCACATGGAAGACGCACTCAAGAACGCACTGACGTCGATTGTCACGTTCGTGCCCAAGCTGATCGGGTTCATCCTGATCCTGCTCATCGGCCTGTTCATCGCCAAGCTGATCGCCAAGGCCATCGGGAAGGTCCTGGAGAAGGTCGGCTTCGACAAG